>JAYGCG010000094.1:0-69045 GCA_046583455.1 Dehalococcoidia bacterium
CTCGTCGAAGAGGCTATCCGTCTCGGGCTTGATGGTGTTTGCCTGACCGAGCACACGTATTCATGGACGGATGACGAGATTGAACGGGTCGTCGGTGAGACCGGCATCCGCCTGTATCGGGCGCTTGAAGTTGAGACAGACGCAGGCCACGCGCTCGTCATCGGGGAGAACGGGTACCACTCAGATATGCGTAACTTTGCTCTGTTGGGCGAGCGGGCCAGCAATTCAGGAGCGGCGATAGTGCTCGCGCACCCATTTCGTCATCTGCACGCGACCGGTCCCCAGAGATGCATCCTCACGGCGAAAGCGGGAGTGGAGCCGGACGATGTCAAAGGCGCGTCTGAGATTTCGTTTCTGCAACATGCCCATGCGCTTGAAGTTGTGAACGGTGCGACTCCTGAAACCGATAACAGGTTCGCACTGGACGTCGCGACAATGCTCGGCTTCCCGTCTACCGGCGGCTCCGACGCACACTCCATGCACGGACTGGCGTCTGGCGTGACGAAGGTAGACGGTGACCCGCGTAATCCGGCAGAGTTGGCTGAGATCATACGGGCTGGCGGCGTAAAAGCGGGCGTCGATCTACATGTCGGCCGGCTTAGATATATGGACACTCGGGGTCGCGAAAGGACCCCTGATCAAGAAGCGCAGACACCGTCGTGACGACCTCGTCCGGCTGGCAGCCGAGTCTGAGTGAGCCCCTCAACGAGACAGTCATGGTGTCGCTTGATCTTGAGACCACCGGGCTGGATCAACGCTCGGACATGATTATCGAGATCGGCGCCGTGAAGTTCCGTGGCAATGAAGAGATTGAGCAGTTCAGCGCGCTGATCAATCCGGGACGGGACATCCCTCCATTCATCAGCGATCTCACCGGGATATCCAACCAGGATGTGGCCGATGCTCCATCAATTGAAGCGATTCTGCCGGACCTGATCGAGTTCCTTGGCGATCACCCGATGGTCGGCCACAATGTGGCGTTCGATGCCGGTTTCCTGGTGCGGAACGGCGTGCCGCCACGCTCCCAGACCCTTGATACCTACGACCTGACGTATGCACTGTTGCCGGGAGCGGTTGAGTACAACCTCGGTGGTCTTGGAATGGCGTTCGGGCTGGTGCACGACAACCCGCACCGGGCACTTTCGGACGCACTTGTAACCCGGGATCTGTTTTTACTGATGCTGGAGAAACTCACCGAGCTGCCGCCGGGCATGCTTTCCGAGTTCAGCCGTCTCGCCGCCGCTTCCGGTTGGACCACAGGGATCCTCGCAGGGCGGACCCTTGACCACATGGACTCTGCCGCCGCATTTCAGGCCACAGGCGAGGTCAGGCCAGACCCGCGCGAACTGGGCGGAAGGTTGCGTGTGAGACGGTCGAGCCGTCGACAATCGGACCCGGAAGGGTTTGAAGAGCCGGAGGAGATCGAACAAACCGAAGAGATCATCGAACCCGAAGACTCTAAAAATAACCCCGCCGATGGCGGGGCGTCCGTCTCTGATGTGTTCGGGGCGGATGGGCATCTTTCGCGTGAACTGGTGGGATTCGAGTATCGCGCGCAACAAGAACGAATGGCTGAGATGGTCGCCGACGCGATCGAAGACGGCGAGCACTTGATCGTTGAGGCGGGCACGGGTGTCGGGAAGTCGCTCGCCTATCTCGTACCCGCCGCTCTCCACACCCTGTCTGGCGGGCGCACAGTGATCGTTTCCACCAATACGATCAACCTGCAAGAGCAACTGGTAGCCAAGGACATCCCGGCTGCACAGTCGGTACTGCGGGCGATTGGCTACCCTGACGACGCACTCTTTACCGCACAGTTGAAAGGGCGCTCAAACTACCTGTGTTACCGGCGTTGGAGCCACTCAAAGACCTCGACAGATATGACGATCCCGGAGGCCAGGCTAATGGCCAAGACGATGGTCTGGCTGGAGTCGACGGCGTCGGGCGACCGCTCAGAATTGCGATTGAACCGGGACGATCAGGCGGCATTCACGAGAATCTCCGCACAGGGTGCACGCGGGTGCCCCGCCCCGGCCGGACCATGCTTCTTACGTACCGCACGCGGCCGTGCTCACAATGCGGACATCGTTGTGATCAACCACTCGCTCTTGCTCGCCGATCTGGTCATGGGCGGCGGCCTTCTGCCAGAGCACGACGCTTTGATCATCGATGAGGCGCATCATCTGGAGTCCGTCGCCACGCATAATTTTGGCTTCCGGGTAGATCAACGGCAGGTTGAGGGCGACCTGTCAGGGTTGTCCGGGGATCGCGGCACGGTCAGCGACGCCATAAGGGCGTTGCGAGCGGCCGGGCAGGCGGACCCGGCGGCGGAAACGCTGGCCACGGGACTTCTGGAGGCGGTCGGCAGGGCTCGTTCCGCGGCGACCGAGCTGTTCCGGTCCCTGAAAGAGACGATGACCGCGCTCACCCCGGGACGTGGGTTTCAGGGCAACGACATGCGCATCACCGAGGGGACCCGCCAGCAGCCGGCGTGGTCCGATCTTGAAGTCTCCTGGGAGAACTTTGACCTTGCGACCTCGACCGTGTCGCTCGGGTTGCGCGACATAGGTATCGCAATAGACAGGGCGTCTTCCTCACTTGAATCCCGAAATCTGCAGGCTGTCGGGCTGAACGTGACAGCGGCGCTTGAGTCGATCGAGGAATCTCGGCGGGGTTTGCGGCAGGGGATTCCGGAGCCGGAAGACGGCATGGTCTGCTGGCTGTCAGCACGGCCGCCAAACGGACCGATCGCCGTCAGCGGAGCGCCGCTGGCTGTCGGGCCGGCCCTACGGGATACGTTGTTTGAGCGAGAGCGGTGCGTAATTCTGACGAGTGGAACGCTGGCCGACGAGGGCCGGTTCGACAGGATTCGTGACACCCTTGGGGTAGAGAGCGGCCGAGAGGTTGCACTTGGATCCCCGTTTGATTTCAAAAAAGCGGCGCTTGTGCTGGTGCCGGGCGACATTCCCGAACCCAATCGCCCCGGATTCAACGAAGGGGTCGCTCAGGCGATCAAAGACGTGGCGATGGTTCTCAGGGAGCGGACGCTCGTGCTGTTCACGTCCAACTCGGCGCTGAACGCCACTAGGAGCGCCATCAAGTCTTCACTTGAAGCAGAGGGCATCAAACTGGTCGCGCAGGGGATCGACGGTCCGCCGCACCGCGTGATGAGGGCGCTGGACGCAAACAAAGCCACGGTCGCGCTAGGGGCTGCGAGCCTGTGGGAGGGGGTGGACCTGGAGGAGTCGTCTATCGGTGCTCTTATGATCGCCAGGCTGCCGTTCCCGGTGCCGAGCGACCCGGTGTTCTCGGCACGCTCCGAGTTATATGACGATGGATTTGGCGATTACGCAGTTCCATCCGCGGTGCTCCGGTTTCGACAGGGGTTCGGGCGGCTGATACGCAGTCGATCTGACCGCGGTGTGTTCATAGTTCTTGACTCACGCATGGCCACTCGCGGGTATGGTGCCGCATTCCGCGACGCGCTGCCGGGATGCGATATCGAGGTGGTACGTGCGTCTGAACTGGCTGCGCGTGTCAGCCGCTGGCACGCTGAGGCCCGCGCCGAGTCGCAAGGGTGACCACCCAGATTTCGGCCGAAGGGACGTTCTTCCCGGTAACTGAATTTGACTTGCCGGGCACGATAGACGGCGGACAGTCATTTCGCTGGTATGCGATCGAAGGCGATGACGGATCGCCTGATTCTGCGGGGTACAGGGGAGTAGTCGGCCGGTCGGTGCTTGAGGTGATGCCGGCGGGTGGCGGTCTTTCGGTGAAAGTCGTGTCCGGGGAGCCTGCAGACGTGGGCGCCATACACGCCTATCTGGGACTTGAAGACGATCTGGTCGGACTACGCGCAAAGTACGCCAACGACCAGGGCCTTGGACCGGCGTTGTCGGACTATCTGGGGTTGCGATTGCTCAGGCAGGATCCGTGGGAGTGTCTTTGCGGATTCATCTGTTCAGCGACGTCCAATATCCCGCGTATTAAGCTGAATATGGGCGCACTTGCATCCAACTTCGGTGAGCGTATTGGCCCCGCGTCGGCCGATTTCGCTTTTCCGGGACCGGAAGCGGTTGCCGCGGCGGGTGAACAGGCGGCGCGTGATCTCGCATGGGGCTTCCGGGCGCGCTACCTGGAGGGCGCAGCGATTGCGGTGGCGTCCGGGAAGTTCGTCCTGGAGCGATTGTTGGATATGTCCTATGAGGAGGCCCGTGAGGCGCTGATGACACTGGACGGCATCGGTCCGAAGATCGCCGACTGCGTGCTAGCGTTTTCCCTTCAGAAGGGCGAGGCGTTCCCGGTCGACCGCTGGGTTCGCCGTGCTATGGAGGAGTGGTACGGGGCGTCAGAGAAGATGTCCAACGATGCGATTGGTCAGATGGCGCGGGAACGTTTTGGTGAGGATGCCGCTTACGCCCAGCAGTATCTGTTCCACCGGCAACGACTGGCGGCGCGGGACTAGGGGCGGGAGTGCCCCGCCGCCCGCATAACAAACTGTCAACCTGAGCCCGAGACGAAGGATCTCCGGGGTGATCACCACTCCGAGGCCCAATCACCCCGGACAGCTATTTTTCTGATATAAGTAGTTCTTCGAGGGCACCTGTGGCCTCGGTGGGCAGTTCACTTGAGTGATCCGTGAGGACGTGAGCGTTGTTGTCACAGGCAGACAATCTGATGGACGAAGAGCCGGGAGATTCTTCGCCTCCGGCTCAGAATGACATCACGGGGGTGTAGCGCAAGTGCAGGGCGCGGCCTCATCGCCTAACGGCCATTTCCGTTCGACAACATCACCGGTAGCCGACGCCTCACGAGCGTTAACTCGTCGTCTCGGGTGCCGACGATCCTGTCCAGCCGCGCCCGGCGGAGCTCATCTAGCAGCCGTCCGATCAGCGGCCCCTGGGGCACGCCTGCTTCAAGAAGGTCGTCTCCTGAGAGCAGCGGCTCCCGGAAGCGCAGCTCCTCCAGCCATGAGCGGAGCGCCGCACGTTGCCGGGTCGCGGGCGCCAGTTGGAGCTGGGCTTCAAGCGCCAGTATCGGGAATCCCGAAAGCAGCTCGGCTATCTCACTTGGACGAAGATCGGAGCGTTCAAGTACCGAAGCGATTTCTTGATATGTCGATCCGGCGCCCAGCGCCTCTCGCCAATCGGCAGGCGGATCGAGTCTTTTAATGAGCGTGCCGGCCTCGGATTTCGTGAGACGAGCGCCGATCAATGAGACGTGAAATAAAGGCTCACGATCTGGCGTGTCTTTTATCGCCTGAAGTGATCGGCTGGAGATCCGGAACGCCGGAGAGATAGAGCCAAGAACACCAAGTTCTTCAGCCCGGCCAAGGGCCTCAGCCCTCGTGGTTTCTCCCAGGATGAATCGAAAATCAGCCAGCACCCGCGCCGGCGATACGGCGTCAAAATGAGCTCCATCTCGTTGTATGTCGTCTACCGTCGTCGGTTGAATCTTGAAACCCAGTCGGGCCTCGTATCGCACGGCCCGGAGTGCACGTGTTGGGTCGTCCGCGAAGCTGTCGGGATGGAGCGTTTTCACCCGCTTCATCATCAGATCGGACATCCCGCCGTGTGGGTCGATCAACTCACCCCAACTATCGCTCGACAGGTCTATCGCCATCGCATTTATGGTGAAATCGCGCCGAGCTAAGTCTTCAGTAATGCCGGACGGCGTCACATCAGGCAGCGCGCCGGGGTGCGCATACGTTTCTACTCTTGCGGTCGCCACGTCGACGGTGAAAGCGTCGGTTTCGATGTCTGCGGTCCCAAACTCAGAAACCTTCGTGACCTGTCCGCCCAACTCGTTAGAGAGTGCGGTTGCGTAGCCGGGTCCGTTTCCGACCACAGACAGATCGATATCGACCGAGCTTTCGCCTCGCAGAAGATCTCGCACCATGCCACCGACCAGATACAGTTCATGGACTTTTACGGTCTCCCGGGTTGCCACGAGCGCGGCAGAACGCAGTACATCAAGGACCGGTCCAGGCAGTGAGCGTTCCATCAAGTTGGCGACGTTGGGCATAGTGATCTGGAGGGGCAGGGTGTTGGCGTGGATCTGGACGTTTTCGGGACCGAATCTCAGTCTAGCGGAGGGCACCCGAAACGACCCTCGAAAACTGTCACGGGTAATCGGCTTTTGACCCGGCTTCGTGCGCTAACTAAACTATCGGTGCTTCCGACGATCTGACGGTCGATGTGTAGAGGTCGGACGCATCAAACAGCGGAGGAACCGACTTGACGACAAAAAACGTTATTAAGACCGAGATTTTTATCGACTTCACCTGACCGTGGGTCAAGCAGGCGGGCAGTTGGCTCGCTGACGTGAAGGAAGAACTTGGCGACGAGCTGGAGATAACCTGGCGGAGTTTTGCTCTCGAGCAGGTGAACAGCAAAGAAGGCGATGACTGGAAGGCGTGGGAGCAGGGCCCGGACTACGAGAGCCGTGGACTGCTCGCACTGTGCGCCGGTGAAGCGTCCAAGAGCCAGGGCAACAAACTGCACAACGTGTTCTTTATGAACCTGCTTGAGGCACGTCACGTGGATCGTAAAGACGTCCGTGAGCGAGACGTGATTCTTGAGATCGCCCGAGATAGCGGTCTGGACATGGACAGCTTTGAGAAAGAACTGGACGACCCCGAGACCCTGAAGAAGGTTGGCGCGGACCACGAACGGGCCGCAGAGCTGGGTATCTTCGGCACGCCTACATTCGTGTTTGAGGACGCTCCCCCGACCTTTGTGAAGACCTACACGCCCCCGAAAAATGAGGCCGTTGCGACATTCCGTCACTTCATCGCCCTTTCGCGGGACAGTAAACTTTTCGGCGAGATCAAGCGCCCGCAGCCGCCGTGGCCGCGGGGCGTTTTCGACGACGACAAGTAGAGATTCTGCGTGCCCGGGCATTTTGCAGATGATGTACGTCTGGGTGAGCTTGAGGAGCGACTTGGTGTCCGGTTCAAGGACAGGTCGCTTCTCAGGCTCGCGCTCACGCATAGCTCGTACCTGAACGAAAATCCTTCGGAGTCTCTCGAATCTAACGAGAGGCTTGAGTTTCTGGGTGATGCTATTCTCGGCGCCGGAATCGGGCACCACCTCTTCCATGATGCCCCGGAAGCGGAAGAAGGCGACCTCACTGCGATTCGCTCGCAGGTCGTCCGAGAACGCGCTCTTGCGCTGGCCGCAGGGCGGATCGGCCTGGGCGGTTACTTAACCCTTGGCCGAGGTGAAGACGCCAACGGCGGACGTGAAAGACCGTCAATCATGGCGGATGCCCTTGAAGCCGTGATCGGCGCAATCATGGAAGACCAGGGCTACGAAGTGGCCTCGGAATTTGTCGTCCGTTGCTTGGAGCCGGAACTTACTGCGGCGATGAGCGCAGGATCGCCAAAGGATCCGAAGTCGTTGCTTCAAGAGCGAGTCCAGGCCAATGGCGCAGCTCCGCCTGCATACCGGGTCCTGCGAGAAGACGAACAGGACGAACGCGGACGGTTCACAGTGCAAGTGTTGATCGCGGGAAACGTGATCGCCACCGGAGTCGGGCGCAGGAAGCTGGATGCTGAACGTATGGCGGCGAGTAAGGCACTCGAATCCGAAGAATTCACGATATTCCCGACAGATCACGGCGTTTCCGGCACCGCTCACGACGATAATTGATATCGAAGTGCCTCGGCCTTTCAGCCACTCATCGATGACAAAGCGCCCAACGGGCGAGGGAGATCGAACTGCTTAGACTTTTTCGTCGCAAAGGGAAGACCGAATCAAGCTCCTCAAAGACCGGGGCCTTGTGGTCTCGATCCATAGGCGCCCTGTTCCGCCGTACCGCGCTCGATGATGATTTCTGGGACGATCTTGAAGAGTCCTTGATCGTTGCAGACGTCGGGGCGATTACGACGATGGAACTGCTCGATACCCTTCGCGACCGCGTTTCCGATGAAGGGTTGAAGGAGCCGTCCGGCGTCAGGGCACTACTCCGGGAAGAGATGACGGCGCGTCTGAGGAAATCCGGTGCCGGGACAGCGTTAACTACTGAAGATGTCGATACCGCCGTGCTGATTGTTGGGGTGAACGGCGCAGGCAAGACGACCACTATCGCCAAACTAGCTCATACGGCAAAAGCCTCCGGACAGGAAGTCATACTTGCCGCTGCGGATACGTTCAGGGCTGGCGCCATAGAGCAACTTCAGATCTGGGGTGAGCGGGTAGGTGTCGATGTGATCGTCCACCAGGCCGGGGGCGACCCGGGAGCGGTCGCCTTTGATGCGATGGAGGCGGCCCGGGCGCGGAACGCCAATATGGTGATTATCGATACTGCAGGCCGACTGCACACGCAGACTAACCTGATGGACGAGTTGAAAAAGATCCGGGGAGTCATCGCCAGACAGGCCGGCGACTTCGACCAGCGAGTGCTGCTGGTGATAGACGGGACAACCGGACAGAACGGCCTGATGCAGGCGCGATCGTTCACCGAAGCCGTCAAGTGTGACGGGGTGATCCTGACCAAGCTGGACGGAACCGCGCGCGGTGGAATAGTGCTGGCGATCGCCAGAGAACTGGGCCTCCCGGTGCTGTTTATCGGTACTGGCGAGACGCTGGAAGATCTGGCGGTGTTCGACCCGGACGAATTCGTGGACGCTCTTCTCCCTGAGGAGGCCGCGGAAGTCTCAGGTTGATCTCCTGTTAACTCGTTCCGATGGTACGAATCCCCGGTTCCGCGCCACTTCGTATTCTGGATCGTCAGAATCAAGCATAGTCGGAGCCATAACCGGCGTCCGGGAACATCCGCGAACCCCTGGGAATTCCAGAGTTACGTGCACCCAGCGTGAGGCCGCTGAGATTCGATGACTGAAACCCTGCGCTGGCTGGTGACTGTAGAAGTTATCGGCCTCATTACGCTGCCGATCGTATGGCTATCATTGCCATACCCTCGCGACCGCGGCGCGGGACTTGCCAAGCCTTTGGGGCTGATCCTGGTGGGCGGGACCGTGTGGCTCGCCAGCGATATGGGCCTGCTTCCAAACTCCGGCGCGGCGTACTGGCTCGTGACCGCCGTATTTGCAGGGGTTTCAGTGTGGATACTCCGGGGACGCCGGCATCGGTTCGGCCGATTTGTGAGAAAAGAGTGGCCGGCGTTGCTCGCCGGAGAGCTCCTGTTTCTCCTGTTTTTCGCCGCATGGGCCTTTATCAGGTCTCACCAACCTGACATCTCCGGCACCGAGAAACCGATGGAGCTGCTGATGCTCAACGCGGTCACGGTCTCGGGAAGCGCACCTCCCGCAGACCCCTGGCTGGCGGGCGAGCCGGTGGCCTACTACTATTTTGGGTACTGGATTCTCGGCGGCATCGGACAGATGGCAGGGGTGGTGACATCGGTCGGATTCAACCTGTCGCTGGCACTGATCGCCGGAATGGCGGCGTCTGCGGCGTTCTCCGTGGCGTACGGAATGATCCTGCCCGGTCGTATCCGAGATCGAGCCGCGCTCCCGATCGCTGCGTCTGCTGCCGTGCTGTTGCTCGTGGCGTCCAACTACACGGGTCTCTGGGAGTTCGGGGCCGGAACATCGCTCGGCTCAGAAGGTTTTTACGACTGGCTCGCAATCAAAGACGTGACGATAGAAGGCGTCGATGGCGGGGCTACCGCCAACAGTTGGCGACCCGACAACTACTGGTGGTGGTGGCATTCATCGCGGGTCATCAACACGTTCGATATCGTGCCGATCGCGGCAACAGATTCCGGCCTGGATTTCACCATCCAGGAGTTTCCGTTCTTCAGCCTGCTGCTGGGGGACCTGCATCCGCACCTGATATCGATCCCGTTCCTGCTGCTCGCTCTTGGCCTCGTGCTGAACCTGTTCTTGACCCCGGGCGCCGGGAGACCGGGCCGGATGATTGGACAGCCGATGCAGTGGTTGTTGCTGTCGATCACACTCGGAGCGCTGGGCTTCATCAATGCATGGGACCTGGGCTTCGCGGCCGCGCTCGTGTTCATCGTCGTGGCGGTCAAGATGTACCGGGACGAGTCGATGGCCCTTCTGCTAGCCGTGTTCAGGGGTCTGCTGACGACGTTGCTTGTCCTCGGTCTAGGGGTTGCGATATTTGCCGGTTTCTACTTCGGGACGTTCAGCAGCCAGGTGGACTGGAGCGCTCCGATAGGCGCTGCGAGGTACGCGACGAGGCCGATCCACATGCTCACGGTCTGGGCCATGTTCGTGGTCCTGCTCGCACCCCTCTGGTTAACGGTTTCCGTTCGAGTGGTGCGAGCTTATGTTCACCGGGTCAGGTCCGAGCGAGACGACGCTGGGGCTGGCGATCTGGATGGTGGCGCCTCGTCCGGCGTCACAAATTCAGAACCTGTTGGACGGGCGGACGCAGCCCCGGCGATGGCCGTGTCGCTGGCGCTCGCCGTCCCGTACGTCCTCTGGGCGATTGTGCATCTGTCCACGAACGACTCCGCTACGAACTCAGACCTTTCCGGCGCGCCCTGGACGTGCTTCCGCTCGCCGTCCTGTCGGGGCTGTCCATGCTCGCCTTGCTCTACTACGCCCGCAGATCTGTTTCGGACACGCTGGTGTTTGCTCTGGCGCTGCTCGCGATGGCCCTTTACATGGTTTACGGGGCGGAACTCCTGTACATCAATGACCTGTTTGCCAACCGCATGAACACGGTTTTTAAGCTGTACTACCAGGTGTGGATAGTAGTGGGAGTGGTCGGAGCATACGGACTTCATTTCTGGGTGCGCAGCCATGAGAATTGGAGTGGTATTCGCCGATCTGTAAGTGAAACCGGAGCCGTGATCGCTGCCGTAATGGTGTTAGGGGCGTTGTACTATCCGGCAGCTTCTCTGGACACCAGGACAAACGGGTTCTCCGGGGAACGAAGCCTGGACGGGACGGCATTTATAGCAAATTTGTGGGCGACAGAGTCCTCTGCGATCGAGTGGCTGTCAGAAAACGCACGCAAGGATGCCGTACTGGTAGAGGCGGTTGGAGGCAGTTACACAGATTTTGGGCGTATCTCGTCTTCCACTGGGATACCGACGGTGCTGGGATGGACATTCCACGAGGAACAGTGGCGTGGCGGTCGTTCCTCGTTTGACGGACGGCAGGGGGATGTGGAGCGTATTTATGCCACTGGTTCTGAGGAAGAAATTGACGAGACGAGGGCAATTCTGAAACGCTACGAGATCGACTACATAGTTGTTGGCCCTCGCGAACGGTCTACGTACCCCGATCTTGACCTTGATCGCCTTACGCAGATCGGCGAACGTGTCTATCCGGTCGACGGGATAGATTTTGGGCCGCGTGATTACGTAATAATTGACGTTGGCGGGAGTTAACGCATTGACCGGAGAAGAGTCGACGACCTCATCTGTGTACGGACGCCCGACGGCATCGATCGCGGGCGTAACCGTTCGCGGCCGATGGGAAAGCGGTCGCTGGGTCGAGATCGTTCCGACAGGTGATGGTGATTGGCCAGAGACCGGCCCTCTGGATTCAGGACCAGAACTCGAGGAGTCGCCGCCCGTAAGAGGGGGCGGTTGGCGACGCGACCTGCCGTTCCGATGGGAGTTCGGCGCATATCTTGCGCTGATCCTGGTCGCACTTGCGATGCGGCTGTACGACCTGGGAGGCCGAGCGGTCCATCATGACGAGAGTCTCCACGGCTACTTCTCGTGGTTGCTTTTCAACGGATCTGGTTACACGCACGATCCGCTTATGCACGGCCCGTTCCTGTTTCACATCACGGCGGGGTCCTTCTTCCTCTTCGGCGACAACGAGTTCAGCCTCAGGCTTGCTCCGGCGTTATTTGGCGCCGTGCTGACCCTCACGCCGCTGTTGCTCCGGAAACGTCTTGGCAACGTATCAGCGTTGCTCATCGCGGGGATGCTGGCGTTTTCGCCTTCGCTGCTCTACTTCAGCCGCTTCGCCCGCAACGACATCTTTGTTGCGGTGTGGACGGTCCTGCTTGTGGCGATGGTTTGGCGCTACATGGACGACCGCAAACACCGATATATTTATTTCACAGCGGCACTCGTTGCACTGGGTTTCGCCACCAAGGAAACGCAGTTCATAGTTGTGGCAGTGGTCGCGATACCGTCGCTCGTCATGGCACGCTCGGATGTGCTCGGCTGGATCTGGGGCCGGCGGAAGATATCTGAATGGAACCCGGCCGGCGGGATGCTGGTCGTTATCGTGACCTTGACCCTGCCGATGATCGGTGCAGCGTCCGGTCTGCTCCAGGGCGCACTTGGCCTCACACTTGCCAACGATGACGTTTCTACGGGACTGCCTCTTGGCGTCGCTGATGGGACAGGCGAGATTGTCGCCATGGCGATCACGGCATTTCTCATAACTGTCGCCGTCGTGATCGGTGTGATGTGGAATCGACGGGTGTGGCTCATCGGGTTTGCTATAGCGGCGAGCATTTTCGTTGTGCTCTACAGTTCGATATTTACGAACTGGGGCGGGCTCGCATCCGGCCTATGGCAGGGCCTCGGTTACTGGGTGGCGCAGCAGGACGTGGCACGCGGCGGACAGCCTGACTACTACTACGTGATGCTGACCAGCGTGTACGAATTCCTTCCGGCGACGATAGGCCTGGTAGCGGCCGTTTATTACGCCTTCAAGGGCGACGTGTTTACCCGATTTCTCGCGTACTGGCCGCTGGCGACGTTCGCCGCTTACTCGGTGGCGGGCGAGAAGATGCCGTGGCTGGAAGCTCAGGTGGTTCTGCCATTTATATTCCTGGCCGGGAAGGCGCTCGGAGACCTCCTGACCGCCCTTCACTGGAAGCCGTCACTATCGCGCGGCGGATACTACGTCTTCGCCGGCGTGCCGATCGCTGTGATCGTTTTGTGGAGATTGATCTTCCTGAACGACGGCCAGCCGGGACTTGGCGGTCTTGGAGTGGGTGCCGGCGCTGTGGTGCTTTTTGGCGTTCTGGCGCTGTTGGTGGTGGGATTGTTCTGGCTTACACGCCGTATCGGCTCACGCCAGGCGTTCGGACTCACC
The DNA here is from genome assembly GCA_046583455.1 of Dehalococcoidia bacterium. GTDB lineage: Bacteria > Chloroflexota > Dehalococcoidia > Lucifugimonadales > Lucifugimonadaceae. The sequence goes on from JAYGCG010000094.1 coordinate 13,007, forward strand.
GGCGTGGCTGTTGTCGGGTTGATGGCGATACTCACCGTGAGGACGGGCTGGGTGGCGACCTACCAGGACCCGGATGTCCCGACCGAGCTTCTTATTTACACCCAGACATCGCCTGCGCTCGCAGATCTGGCACAGGAAATAGAAGCGGCGGCGAGCCTTACCCGTAAGGGTGAGGGCATGAAGGTCATTATTGACGGCGCCAGCGGCTTTACCTGGCCCTGGACCTGGTACCTGCGTGACTATACCGATGTCTCTTATACGAACCTGGGATTTGCTCGTCCGGAAGGGCCAAGTGACGCGTATGTGGCGATCGTTCACACACGTAACGAAAACATCGCAAAACCCGCCACTGGAGAAGGCTTCACTGAGGGGCGTAGATTCCCTCACCGTCAGTGGTTCCCGGAGACGTACAAGCGGACGACCTGGAGCCAGTTCTTCAATACGCTGGTACGCCCGAATCGGTGGCAAAACGCGTTGAACTTCTTCGTGTACCGAGAGATGTCGCAGCCGATCGGCTCCGAGGACGCGTTTGTCTACTTCGACGACAGCATCCCGCTTAGAGCGCTGGAATGACGATCGGTCCGTACACGGAACAGGCATCAATATGGGATCGGACACGCGGCCAGTCGGGCAGCCAATCGGACAGTAGAATAAGTCGGTGATCTCCCAGCGAAGTGTGTGGGCCGGGCTCGTAGTTAGCGTAGCCTTCCTCACGGTATTTGCGCTCCTGTTTCTTCCGATAGACGACGTGAAAGAAGTCGTGCGTGAGGCCAACTTCTGGTACGTCGCCCCATCGCTCCTCTTCTACCTCGCCGCCGTCTACTTTCGCAGCCTGCGCTGGCGGTACCTGCTCAAGCCCCTGATCGGGCGCCCCAAACGGGCGTTGTTCCCGGTGGTGGTGGTTGGCTATATGGCTAACAACATCCTGCCAGTGCGGCTGGGTGAAGTCATCCGGTCGTACTACGTGGGACTGCGAGAAGGGGTCAACCCGGCATCTGCGTTTGGCACGGTCGCAGTCGAGCGAGTGTTCGACGTGTTCGTGTTGTTCTTCGTCATTGCGGCGGTTTGGGTGTTGCCAGTGGGCGATCTGCTTGGGCGCGTCGCTGACGACCTGCCCGGCGGTACGCCGGTGTTGTTGGCGCTTTCCGTGCTCCCGTTCATAGGGGTCACTGCGATAATCGTAGTAATCGTCGTACTTGATCCCGCTACGACGGTCCGGCTGATCGCGCGGATGATGTTTTTCGTGCCAGCCGGGATCAAGGAGAAACTCCTCGGCCTTGCCGGTCGGCTCCTTGAGGGCCTGACCGTCGTGAGGACGCCGAGGGCTCTGGTCGCTGTGCTCCTTCTGTCTCTTCCGATCTGGGCGGCCGAAGTGTCGATGCTGTACGTGATAGCACTCGGATTCGATATCGATTCTGCTTTCGGAGGGCGTGTAGAGATGATCGCTGCGATCAGCCTGTTTATGGCGATCGCCAACCTGGCTCTGGTGGTTCCATCGACGGCCGGTGGCGTGGGGCCGTTCAACTTTTTTGGCGCAGCAACGCTCGTCGCGCTCGGCATAAACGAGGCGGAGGCGGGCGCGTACGTTTTGACGGCGCACATAGCCTTGTTGCTGCCGGTCACGTTGTTGGGCCTGGTCGTTCTCCTGCTTGATCACACCTCTCTGAAATCGCTCCTGGGGCGAACCCGGCTGGCACAGCAGGGTAAAGGAGGCGACGATTTGACCGATAACCCTCCTATTCCAACGAAATCGTCTACATAAAAGGCGCTCCTGCGGAGTCGGTCGTATTCCAGAACACATGTACACAAAAATGAAAGTAAATAGATGCGAATAGGTGTGATAGGCGCAGGCGCGGCGGGACTTGCGGCGGCATACGATTTCGCCAGAGCGGGCCACGGCGTCACCGTCTACGAGGCCGCGCCATTCGTTGGCGGACAGGCGTCGACCATCGAGGTCGGAGGCGGGCGGCTGGAACGCGGGTATCACCATCTGTTCACCAACGACAGCGCCATCCTTGGCCTGATGGATGAACTGGGCATCGGCGAATCGATGCGGTGGATACCCTCCAGTGTTGGCATTTACACAGACCACAAGGTGTATCGCTGGAGCACGCCGATAGACCTGCTGAGGTTCAGCGCACTGTCCTTTCGTGATCGGATTCGCATGGGGATGGTCGCCAAGAAACTCCAGCGCATGAAAGATTGGCGGGCGCTGGAAGACACCACGGCCGCTGAATGGATCCGAGAGAACGCCGGGGCGTCGATCTACTCAAAGGTCTGGGAGCCGCTTCTACGTGGCAAGTTCGGTGACCGATTCGAAAGCGTCGGCATGCCCTGGTTCTGGAGCAAGATCCAGACCAGGTTCGCATCTCGTGATCGACTAGGCCGGGAGAAGCTCGGGTACCCGGTAAACAGCTTCGACGAGGTTTTTGAAACCCTTGAGGATCGCATCAAATCCATGGGGGGAAAGGTTCATCTCGAAACCCCAGTAACCCGTGTGCTGGTCGAGGACGGTACGGCGACGGGATTAAGGGTCAAATACCCGGATGGCGCCGAGACTGAAGAAAGCTTTGACCTTGTCCTGTCCACCGTCCCTTCCTTCGTGTTTCCCGGGATGGTGGATCTGCCCGAGACTTATCTGAAGAAGTTGGGCGCGGTTGAGTACATGGGCGCCGTGGTCATGATCCTTGAGATGACGCACCCACTGACGTCCGTTTACTGGATGAACATCGCCGATCACGAGGTGCCGTTTCTGGGTCTGATCGAGCACACAAACCTGATGCCAAAAGAGTTGTACGGCGGCAGCAACGTCCTGTACCTGACCAACTACGTCGAGCGCCAGAGTGAGCTCTTCCTGATGTCAGACGAAGAACTGCTTGATGTGTACGCCCCGTGGCTGCCGCGATTTAACAGTGAGTTTGATCGATCATGGATCACTCGCGTCCACGTGAACCGGGTGAGCGCCGCCCAGCCGGTAATCGGCACGAACTACTCGCAGCACATTCCGGAGCACCAGACGCCCATTTCAAAGCTGTTCCTGGCGAATACGACGCAGATCTATCCGGAGGACCGAGGTACGAACTACAGCATTCGCATGGGGCGAGAGGTCGCCGCGACGATGTTGCGGGGTGTCTGAAGCGAATCACCCCTCTCGACGGTGTAAAAATAGCCCGTTATGGAAATGACCCTGTGCTAGACTCCGGCGGCTTTTCCGGGTTTATTTGGGACCATTTGTTGTCCCCTGATTTCAAACAAGAACCAACTCACTGAGAGGACGTTCCATGGGCAAATTGGACGGCAAGGTCGCCCTTATTACGGGAGCCGGAACCGGGATTGGGCGTTGTGCTGCGTTGATGTTCGCCGCAGAAGGCGCTGAGCTCGTGATCGCAGGGCGGCGACAGGCGCCGCTGGATGATGTGGTCGCAGAGATCACGGCATCCGGCGGGAAGATCACCGCCAAGACGACGGACATGGAAGTCCAGGAAGACATCGAGGCACTTGCGGCATATGCGCTTGAGAAGCACGGCCGGGTCGACATCCTCGTCAACAACGCCGGGCACAGCTCCAAGGTCCGAAGCGTTCGTTGGATCTCCCGTGAGGAGTTTGACAGCGTATACGCCGTGAATGCGGCGGGACCTGCTCAGCTGACCAGGCTGCTCCTCCCGCCCATGCTTGAGTGTGGAGAGGGCACTGTGATCCTCGTGTCGTCGATGGCTGCGCTTCGAGGTGGACTGCTCGGTGGCGTCGCGTACGGGCCGGCGAAAGCGGCCGCCAAGATGTACATGGACAACCTGCGGACAGAGCTGCGCCAGAGTGGGATTCGGGCCACCACGATCTACCCGGCCGAAGTGGACACCCCCATATTGAACAACCGCCCGCTCGTGCCGGACGCCGAAGCTCGTTCAACGATGATGCTTCCGGAAGACATCGCAGAGGGCATCCTGCTTGCCGCGACGCTCCCGGCGCGCACGATGATCGACGACATCACCTTCACGCCAACAATCCAGCGAGACACGACCAAAGACATAGCGGTCGCGCGCATGGCCGGCGCACCGGAAGGCGCGGTCTAAATCGTTCTCGCGGTATCCCCGCTGGAGCGCTTGCCGATAGGTGAACTTGATGTCTGGAACGGATAAAAACGAACTCCGATCCCGGCTTGAGTTCGCCGTCGGAGCCGCACGGGCGGCGGGCGAACACGCGCATGGATACTTCCAGTCGACCGATCTCGTGATTGACCGTAAGTCGGACGCGTCTCCCGTGACTCGTGCCGATCGCGAGGCCGAGCAGCTGATGCGGACAAGCCTGGGCGAATCGTTCCCGGACGACGCGATCCTCGGGGAAGAGTTCGGGGAGCAGTCCGGCAGCACCGGGTATCGGTGGTACCTGGACCCGCTGGACGGCACGAAGTCGTTCATCAGGGGTGTTCCCCTATGGGGAACCACGATCGGGCTAGAGCTAGACGGACAACCCGTCGCCGGAGTGGTCGCATTTCCGGGGCTTAATGAGATCGTCTGGGCGGGTTCCGGCCTCGGCGCATGGTGGGCGAACCGTGTTTCCCCACTTCAGGAGGGCGAAACGCTTCCAGACGAAGTGCGCCCGGCGCGTGTTTCAGATGTGTCCAATATCGCTGACGCTTTCATGTCTTCTACCTCCGTTAAAGGCTTCGACAAGGAAGGGACATTCGACGGTTACGACCGGCTACGTAAGGTGGTATCCGAAGATCGCGGTTGGGGCGACTGTTACGGCTACCTGCTCGTGGCGACGGGCCGTATCGATATCCACATAGACCCCCAGATGAACATCTGGGACGTTGCGCCGATGCCGACGATCATCGAAGAGGCTGGCGGCAGGGCCACCGACCGGGATGGCAAGCGAGGCATTGACCTTGAAAACTTTGTCGCCACGAATGGCAAGCTTCATGACAGGGTGCTGAAGTTGTTGATCGGATGACTAAGGCTGTGACGTACTCCCCGGCCCCACATCCAGTACCCGGGAATACGCGTATCCGCCGATTGCTGGCTACGAACGGCCCTGCTATATTTGTGATGTTCGTATCAAAGTCAATTTTTTCCAAATCGAGGAGCCACGCTTGAGCGACGGAATAACGTCCGCCAGCGACGAGTTGCCCTCCAGTGATGAACTGAGAGATCGGTCACGAAAGGCGCTGCAATCCCAGCAGCAGCCCACGGTCACCGTGCTCTCTTCACTGCTCGCAGTCCAGGATGACCTCCATTACATCCCGGATGAGGCCATAGAAGAGACCGCCACGCACGTGAAATCCACCATCAACGATGTGTGGAGTGTTGCGTCGTTCTACACGAATTTCAGATTCACGCCGCCGGGAGATCACACGATAGACGTGTGCTGGGGTCCGTCTTGCCACCTGAACGGCGCTCAGGATGTGATAAATAGAGTTCATTCCGAGCTCGGGGTGACAGAAGAAGGCGAGACGGCCGACGGTAAATTGACACTTCGGTATAGCACTTGCCTCGGAGCCTGCGCTCTTGCGCCGGTGATAGCGGTGGACCATCACATGAAGGGCCGCATGTCGCCCGATTCGGCGGCGGCGCTCGTTGGCAAGCTGAAGGGCGCTTAGTGAGAAACTCCTCCCTGACCCAAACCCAGACCCAGACGCGGGCAGACCGAAGTAGGGCCGTATGTCTGTAGTTTTCTCTGAACTGCGCCAGAAGGCTGACGCCGAGTGGGTCTCACTGACCGCGGGTGACAGGCCGTGGGTCAGGGTCGGCCTGGGCACCTCGGGGGAGGCAGCCGGAGCAGAGGAAGCCTACGACGCATTAACCGAAGCGCTTGGCTCGGACGCCAACGTGACACTGGTCGGGTCTATGGGGCTCTGCTACGCCGAGCCACTTATCGACGTTCAACTGCCCGGTGGGGCACGTGTCTTCTACGCAAACCTCGGCGCAGATGAGGTAGCCGACGTTATTGGCGGCCACATCAAATCCGGCCGGGCCAACGCCGATCGGGCGTTCGCTTGGCATGGCGACGAACGTCCGGAAGGCCTCGGCGCGGTCACCCGTCTTTCTGAGCTACCTACAGTCCGCGTTCAGACCCGGCTGGCGACGAAACTAGCCGGCGATATTGATCCACGAGACCTGTCTCAATACATCGCAAACGGCGGATACAGCGCGCTTGAAAAGGCTCTTGAGGATATGGACCCGGCGGGAGTGCTGGACGAGGTCAAAAACTCTGGCCTGCGGGGCAGGGGAGGGGCCGCATTCCCGACCGGCGTCAAATGGGGATTCCTCGCACCCAATCCGGCGCCCGTGAAGTACATCCTCTGCAACTGTGAAGAGGGCGACCCCGGAGCATTTAACGACAAGGGCATTCTTGAGAGTTGCCCGCATACCCTGCTTGAGGGGTTGATCCTGGCCGGGTATGCCACCAACTCCTCAAACGGCTTCATCTTCATCCGGCAGGGCCACTCTCTTCCGATAGAGAACTCACGGAAGGCCGTGCAGGACGCTTACGCGGCAGGGCTTCTCGGGCAGAACATCCTCGGCAGCGATTTCAGCTACGAGGTCGAGATCGCGCTTACGGGTGACTCGTACGTAGCGGGGGAAGAAACTGCGTTGATGGAGGCCATCGAGGGCAAGCGCTCGATGCCTCGTTACCGGCCGCCGTTCCCCGCCGCCGAGGGGCTATGGGGCAAGCCGAGCAACATCAACAACGTCAAGACGTTGGCCTACGCTCCGACGATCATTCAGAACGGCGCCGATGCCTTCAAGAGTATCGGAATCGAATCTACCTCCGGCACTGCGATCCTCTGTATTACCGGAGCGGTGAACAGGCCGGGGATGTACGAGATTCCAATGGGGTCTCTTACAATTCGTGAGGTCGTCGAGGAGGTGGCGGGCGGCATTAAAGACGGCAAGAAGATGAAGTTGTTCCAGGCTGGCGGACCCCTGTTCGGGCCGATCGGCGAGGAAGGCTTTGACACTCCAATTGACTTCGATTCGATCAACCAGACCACCGGCAGCCTCGGCTCCGGCGGCATCATCATCGGCGACGAAGACGTATGCGCCGTTAACCTGACCCGAAACCTTATGGCGTTCAACCAGTTCGAATCATGCGGCAAGTGCTTCCCATGTCGCCTCGGCATGACGCACATGGTCGAGACCCTGGAACGAATCTCGCAGAATGTGGGTAGGGAAGACGATCTGGCTCTTATGGAACGGATGGGCGCCAGCATGCGAATGGGTTCCCTTTGTGGGCATGGACAGCTTGGCTACAATCCGGTTGCATCCGCACTCAAGTATTTTGAAGCAGATTTCCGGTCCCACATGGACAACAAGAAATGCCCGACGGGCGCGTGCGGCGACGGACAGATGGTGACCCCGAGCCGGACGAGGCCTTAAACGAAATAGCCGCCAGTTGAATGGCGGCGAACGAAAGTTCATTCGAAAAACGAATTCCCAGGAGACTGCGCCGCATGGCGGACGACACGATCAAATTTACGGTAGACGGCCAGGAGATCGAGGCCAAACCTGGCCAGACGATCATCCAGGCTGCGCAGGACGCGGATATCTACATCCCGTACCTTTGCTACTTCCCTGGAATGAAGCCGTACGGCGCCTGCCGCATGTGTGTGGTGTCCACCGAGACCGGTGGCCGCAAGGGCATTCAGGCTTCCTGTACTACTCCTGTCATGGCAGACATGATCGTGGAGACAAACAGCGAGGAGGTTGTGGATCTCCGGCGTGGAATTACCGATCTGCTCATGTCCGAGCATCCGCACGGCTGCCTGACCTGCCACCGTGCCGAATTGTGCGGCCCCCAGGACATCTGCCAGCGCCACGTGGCCGTGACCGACCGCTGTACCATCTGCCCCAAAAACGAGCGATGTGAGCTTAAGGACACCGTCCGCTTCATGAAGCTGGACCTGAACTCTTCGCTCAATTACCACCGGCGTGACCTTCCGATCCACACCGACGACCCGTTCTACGACCGTGACTACAACCTGTGCATCGTCTGCGTCCGCTGTGTACGTGCATGCGACGAAGTACGCGGTGACACCGCTCTATCGCTGGTGTCCCGTTCAGGAGTTGCTCTCGTAGGCACGTCCCGCGGCACTTCGCTTCTTGAGTCCGGGTGCGAGTTCTGCGGTGCCTGTATAGATGCCTGTCCCACCGGCGCGCTGGTAGAGCGCGACTACAAATGGGAGAAAGCGTCCACCAAGGTCAAGACCGTCTGCACAAACTGCCCCGTCGGGTGCGAGTTCGTGATGGACATCAATGACATAAACAAGGTCGTCCGCATGACGGGCGACCTGTCGGGCGAGGCCGGCCACGGCCAGGCTTGCTTCAAGGGCAAGTTCGGGTACGACTACCCGAACCACGTTCGTCGGTTGAAGTACCCGATGGTACGCATCGACGGCGAGCTGAAGCGCACTACCTGGGAGGTTGCCCTTGAGGCGGCGTCTCAGGGTCTTTCACAGCATCTTCCTGAAGAGCGCGGTGTAATTCTCTCGCCACGTGGCACCAACGAAGATCACTACGTTGGCCAGAAGTTTGCACGAACGGTGCTCGGCACAAACAACGTGGATACCGGGCTCAACCGGTCAGCAGAGCTGCTGGCAACACTCGCGGCAGCGCCGGGCCACGGAACTGCCACGAACCCGATCTGGGGTATCGAGAGTTCGAAGTGTGTCCTGGTCGTCGCCGGCAACCCGACGGAAGAGCAGAACGTGCTCGCCGTGCCGGTGAAGAAGGCCGTGCGCGCTGGCGCAAGTTTGATCGTTATCGACCCACGTGAGACCGAGCTGACCCGCTACGCAACTAACTGGCTCCGCCCACGGCCCGGGACCGAAATCACGCTGCTGGGTGGGTTGGCCCGGGTGATCCTGGACGAAGCGCTTGAGGACAAGGATTTTGTCCGGGACCGGCTTGATGGACTGGACGAGTTCAAAAAGGCGATCTGGTCCTTTGATCTGATGCGAGTTTCCCAGATAACCGGGGTAACCGAAGACGAAATTCGGTCCGCAGCGAGGGCGTACGGCAACGGAAGTCCGGCTTCGCTCTTGCATGGTACGGATGGGGTCGTCGCCGAGGACCACGCAGACCTTCTGGCCGCAGTAATGAACCTGGCGCTGATGACCGGAAACATCGGTCGCGTTGGCGGCGGGGTCTACCCGTTGTACTCAGGAGCCAACACGCAAGGCGGCAATGATGTCGGCGCTGCGCCGGATCTGCTGCCGGGTTACAGGTCTGTCTCTTCAGACACCGACCGCGACGCGATCTCATCAGCAGCCGGCGGCACGTACCCGCAACGGCCGGGTATATCCGTCCGGGAGATGGTGGCCGGTAACGGCATCAAAGCGCTGGTTGTACTGGCGGACGGATGGAATCCAGACGTCGCAGGAATGACGACAGACGGCCTGGACAACCCGGGATTCATGGTCGTGTCCGATGCGTTTATGTCTGATACGGCCTCCAGAGCGGACGTAGTGCTCCCCGCTGCGACTTACGCCGAGGTGTCCGGGACGATCACGAACCTGGAGCGGCGTGTCCAGAAGGTCAATCCGGGACTTGAGCTTCGCCACGAAGAGCGTGAGGGCTGGCGGACACTTGCTGCTCTCGCGAACGCCATGGGCGGTTCCGGCTTCGAATACGAATCTTCTTCGGAAGTATTTGAGGAGATCCGAAAAGTGGTCCCGGATTACGCCGGACTCACTCACTCCCGACTTGAAGGCAGGGGTATTCAGACGCCGGCACGTGATGAAGCATCACGCGGCACAGAAATCATGTTCAGTTCGGAAGAGCGGCTTTCGGTCGTTCCCATGGCTATCCGTGAACCCATTTCCCTGCCGAACGGCGAATATCCGTTCACGCTGGGTCATGGACGCGTATTGCTACGTCCAGAAGAGGATTTGCAGGTCGTTCGGGATGAACGGAGCATGAACTACATAGAGCGGGATACATTCATAGAGATCCATCCTGAGGATGCAACAGATCTTGACGTTTCTGAAGGGGATCGAGTCGCCATAAACGCACAACTGGACGCATCTGCGTCACCGTTGCCTGAGTTCGGTTACGTAAGACTGTCATCGCCACATCGTGGATTTGTTTCCGTGACGACACTGTTCGCGGAAGTCGTCACCGGCATCCAGGATTCCGGTGATATTGACATCTCGCCATCGGTCAGAGGCCTTCCATTGCGCCATGTATCGCTGGCGAAAGCGCCGGTACTGCGCGAAGCTGGTATGGCTGCAGACTGATCGTCCGTGTTGTCCCGCGAGGGTTCACACGATCGGAGAAAATCAGATCTGCATCTTGAAAACGCTTCCCGAATCTAACTAGACGGAAAGCACGAAAATGGCCTCGTGCAGATACACGGGACCAACTAGGAGAAATGATGAGCAAGCCCGCCGCTGTCACGGACAGCAGTTTTGATGTTGAGGTACTCCAGTCCGACCTACCGGTACTGGTAGATTTCTGGGCTGACTGGTGTGGTCCCTGCAAGATGGTGGCCCCGGTTGTAGAAGAGTTGGCGGCCGAATATGAGGGAACGGTCAAGTTCGCCAAGGTAGATGTAGACGCGAACCCGGTGACCGCCGGAAAGTACGGCGTCCGCAGCATTCCGACACTTCTGATTTTCAAGGACGGAAAGCCCGTCGGTCAGGTCGTCGGAGCTGTCCCGAAACAGGTTCTTGAGGCCCGACTCAAAGAGTCGATCGCCTAGGTACAGTACCGGCCGGAAAACGGCATGAAATAAAGACAGCCGGTGCCTTAATGGCTCGGCTGTCTTCGCGTTCCCGGGCATTTTTGAACGATTGGCCGCGGGCGGTTCGTCGCTGCCGGTCGGGGCGGCGTAAACTGTCCCGGCCTACCAAGGGAGTGTATGGGCTCTGGTGGGCTCCACGGACTTCAAACCCGATGGGGGGCATCCTTCGATGTCCTCGGGGGGTTCGACTCCCTCACGCTCCCGCCACATAGCTAATTTAAATGTAGCTTGATGCTGCCGAATGAAAGCTCCGGACGGATGATTCCGCCGGGGCTTTTTCGCACTTATACGGTCTTGCTATAGATGCTGACGGCGTAGACGGCTTCTGCACCCAGTGACATCCAGGGGGCGACGTATGACTCGGTCTTCTGGACGTCTGAAACTCATAGCCCGCGCGTCATTCCTACAATCTCGCCCGCGCCCGCCGGAGTATCCCTGGCTAAAAAGGGGTGCCGGGTGGCCGCCTGTCCTCGCCACTGGCAATAATCTCGTCTATATAGACATCACCGTTGCGAATTTTGAGGTTGAATCCACATCCGGGTTTTGAGCAAACCCAGGCTTTGTAATGAACTGACGATCCCCGTGCCCCGAAATCTGACAGTGGCAACAGGACACCCTCGTGACACACACGGCAAGTTGGAAACTCCGACCCACCCACCCCCTCGTAGTGATGGCGCGACTACGGTCCCGGGCCTCCCCCGGGGCACCGCAACGGGCTCTTATGTGTTTGTTCGACTTGAATTCTCTTCAGAAGGTCAACAACTAGAGGCGACCTCCACCGAGATATCAGAATCCAGAGATGATCTGGATGTCGAACTCAACCTACCATTTCTCACTAGCTGGTTGAAGTGCCATGCAACTTTTTTATGACGCCCGCTGAGACCAGAGAGCGCGGACAAATAATCGGATCTACTTCCTCCGTCGCTACATGCATTTCTGGATGTGGGTTGGCGTGATGCTGAACCACAGCGGATTCGTCTGAAACATATGCAACAACCGGGATCATTCGCCTCATCTGAATTGCAGTGTGAGTTCTTCAGCGATATCCGGGTATAAATGTGATCAACGCGGCATCTATTAGCAGAGCGTCACGCGACGGCAACCCTATACTCGGATCATGCGCTCGATTGCTGCCGTAGAGCTTCTTCGCAACCCGATCTTTCGTCGCCTTTGGTTCGTCACAATGATCGGCGGCCTGAGCGTCGGCGCTACCCTGACAACCCTCGGCTGGGTCGTCGTGGAAGAGTCCGGGTCGCCGTTGCTTGTCTCGTTAGTGTTGGTGACATTTCTGGCGCCCCAGATGATCGCCGGCCCTGTTGGTGGAGTCCTGGCAGACAGGTACGGTCGCGGGCGCGTCATACGGATAGGGATATCGGCGCGTCTCGTGCTCGCGATCGCCATGGCCGCATCGCTATTCTGGTTACCACATGAGTTGGCGCCATTATTCGTGATCAACACGGTTCGCGCCGTGACCTCCGGGGCCACGATTCCGTCCCGCCGGGCGTTCATGGCGGATATCGTGCCGCCGCGCCAGTTGACCACAGCGCTGGCCCTGGACGAGTTTGCGATAACGACGACGTTTATGGCCGGGCCAATTGCTACCGGGTTTCTCCTGCTGGTATTGGAACCGAGCGTGATATTTCTCGGGTTGGCAAGCATCTCCGTGGTCGGCGTTCTCCTCGTGCCGAGCGCCCCGGAGCGACTCCAGTCGAGGGCGATCGGGGCTGACGCAACGCGGCGGCCGTCATTCATCGGTGATCTGCTCGAAGGCTTCGGCTATATCCGCCGGAGCCGGGTCCTTCTCGGCATAACTGCGATATCGCTCACGGCCGAGCTGCTTGCGTTCAACTACATGACCCTGATTCCGGTGTTCGCCAAAGAAGTATTCGAGGGCGGTTCCGGGTTACTGGGAATCCTCAACGGGACCATGCCGGTCGGAGAACTTTTCGGCGCGGCGTTCATGGTGGCGTTCGCCTTGAGGGTTGCAAAACCGGGCCGACTCCTCATGGCCAGCGTCGTCGCCATATTTATGGTCGGTATCCCGCTTGGCGCGTCGACCTGGTTACCTGGGACGTTAGTACTCCTGGCGGTAATCGGGGGCCTTGGTCAGATGTTCTTCGTAATGACGTCCACGTTGTTACTCAGGGAGACACCGCCACAAGCGAGGGCGAGGGTGTTGGGGCTGCAGCAGCTGACATGGGGTGCCGGGGCTCTGGGAGGGCTGGTGTCCGGGGCACTGGCTACAGCGTTCAACCCGCACCTCGGGATAATCATCCCGTCGGCCATCGGACTGGTGGTCGTGATAGTCATCATCGTCGTATTCCCAGAATTACGTTCAGTCGGCCGGAACATTGCCGAAGATGAGCCGCCTCAAGAGTCAACGGACGCGACGGTGGCCGGGGCCGGAGTCAACGGGTCCGGTGATTGAAATATCATCAGGATTTCCGGTCCTGTTCTAATCCGTAGATACCCGGTAGTCCCCGGTATCGCTGATCGAGGTCCAGCCCGTAGCCGACCACGAAGTGCCCGGAGAAGGTGAAGCCAACGTAGTCCGCCGTAACTTCCGTTCTGCGACGCTCCGGGCGGTCAAGCAGGGTGCAAACGCGCAACGACGACGGACCCTTGCGTCGGAGATGACTGAGCGCCGCGCTTGTGGTCAGACCCGTGTCAACAATGTCTTCGACGACTACGACCGGCCTATCCTTGATCGCATCTGCGGGCGGCCCCCATGCGACACGGACATGTCCTGAGCTTTCGGTGCCGGAGTCATAACTGGATAGCCGCATGAACTCGATCTCGACGGGCAACTTCATCTGTCGTACGAGATCGGCTAGGAAAATGAACGAACCTTTGAGCACACCGATGAGGAGCGGTGGGTTAGATGCGTAGTCATGATCGATCTCACCGGCGATTGCGACAACGCAATCGGCGATCTGCCCCGGCGTCCAGAGCGGAGTGAGAATCGGATCGCTAGGGGAGGTTGTCGGTTGCTGATCTGTCTGCTTCATTAGCCTGATTTCTTATCATTGATTGAGATTGGACTCAGGATATTCGTGGCAGCCATATTAGAGAACAGTTTCTCGGGGGACAGCCACGCACTGTGCTGATCCGTCTAACCTGCGGTAACGTTGACGGCAACCCGTATTGAACGCTGGTTGATTCTTTGAATGGCATTCCGCTGGCGCCCAACAATCTGATCCTGAATCAAGTTCAGGATGACATTAATCGAGTCCCGAAGATCTTCCCAGAAAATCTTCAAGGAGAACCATGGTCCAGACGCACGATATCGAACGACCGTCCAAGGCGCTGGTCGAAGGACTATCGAAAATCGGAAGCGCGACCGCGACCGGAGAGTTGAGCCGGCTCGGCGTTAGTGATCCGCAGATCCTCGGCCCACACCCGTACACCACCGGCAAGTCGATCTGCGGCCCGGCGATCACGTTGCAGTACATGCCCATGCGCGAGGACCTGTACCCGCAAGAGGAGTACAAGGACCCGGAAAAGCAGCTTCACCGGCATGCGCTCTATCACACCCAGCCCGGCGATGTGGTGGTCGTGGACGCCCGTGGAGACATGTCCAGCGGGGTATTCGGCTCCATGATGCTGACCTACTTCCAGGGACGCGGTGGCGCCGGGATTGTGATCGACGGCGTCATCCGTGACGTGGAAGAAGCATCCAAGCTCAACATCGGGATGTGGTTACGTGGTGTTTCCCCGAACCATCACACGCAGACGAACATCATGCCGTTTGCCGTTAACGAACCTATTGCGTGCGGCGGAACGCTTGTGATGCCGGGCGACATCGTGATCGCAGACGATGACGGCGCGGTAAACGTGCCGATAGCACTGGCCCAGCAGTTGTTGGAGAACGCTTCGACACACGTCGAATGGGAAGAGTTCACCCGATTACGTTTGCTTGAAGGTGGCGATCTCCGGAAGTATTACCCGCTTCGGGACGATGCGCGGGCCGAGTACGAAGAGTGGAAGAAGACCCAAGGCTGAAATAAACGGTTAACTGGCACGCACATTATGTAAACGCTCAGTTATATCCTGGAGTACCGCTTCTGTAACGGTCCAAAACGGTCACAGATAGCGGTATTTCATGGATGTTTACGCTGTCCCTTCAGTGGTACGCTTAACGTGACGAAATTCGTCGGGCGGCGCTCCACGCACTGTCGAGCGCCTGACCTGAGCAAGCAACACACGGTCCGGAGCGCGGATTCGACCGCTGGTTCCGGACCTTCTCGCGTTACGGGAATCGCATCCTGGACCGGGCGCGTTTATAGAGGCAAAATGTCCACGCAGACTCGATCAGATCGTCGTAATATCGCGATCATCGCCCACGTCGACCACGGCAAGACGACGCTCGTCGACGCCATGCTTCAGCAATCCGGCGCGTTCACATCACACGAAGAACTCGTGGACCGCGTAATGGACTCCAACGAACTGGAACGTGAAAAAGGCATCACCATCCTGGCCAAAAATACGGCCGTCTGGTGGGGCGATACGAAGATCAACATCATCGACACGCCCGGCCACGCAGACTTCGGTGGGGAGGTCGAGCGCGGATTGACGATGGTGGACGGCGTCCTCCTGCTTGTTGATGCCAGCGAAGGCCCGCTTCCCCAGACCCGTTTCGTCCTCCGGAAGTCGCTCGAAGCGCGGCTCCCGGTAATTCTTGTGATCAACAAGATCGACAGGGCGGACGCCCGCATCAAGGAGGTCGTGGATGAGGTTTACGAACTTTTCCTTGACCTTGATGCAGACGACGACCAGATCGACTTTCCGATCGTCTACACCAACGCCCGAACGGGAACCGCCACGACCGACACCGAGATGCCCGGTGTGAACCTCGACCCGATGTTCGAGACGATCATGACCGCCATCCCGGCACCGACGTATAACGACGGCCATCCCCTGCAGGCGCTTGTGACAAACCTTGACGCTTCTCTGTATGTCGGACGGCTGGCTCTCTGCCGGGTCCGACAGGGCACCATCAAGCGCGGCCAGCAGGTCGCCCACTGCCGGATCGACGGCAGCATTGAGCGCGTCAAAATTACAGAACTTTATGTAACAGAAGCGCTTGAACGCGTGGACGCGGAAGAGGCAGGACCGGGCGAGATCATCGCCATCGCCGGATTACCGGACGTGACTATCGGTGAAACACTTGCTGATGTTGAAGACCCGCGCCCGCTTCCGGTTATTCGCGTCGACGAGCCAAGTCTGTCTATGACGATCGGCATCAACACCTCTCCGTTTTCTGGCCGAGACGGCAACAAACTCACGGCACGAATGCTGGAGAATCGACTTAATCAGGAGATTATCGGCAATGTCTCGATCAGGGTGCTGGCCTCCGACCGGCCCGACACGTGGATCGTGCAGGGCAGGGGGGAACTCCAGCTAGCGATCCTCATCGAAATGATGCGGCGTGAAGGATTTGAGCTAACCGTCGGAAAGCCCCAAGTCGTGACGAAGACGATTGACGGCAAGCTGCACGAGCCGATGGAGCGACTGTCCATCGATGTTCCGGATGAGTACATGGGCGCTGTGTCCAAGCTGATGGCAGCCCGCAAGGCCCGCATGCTTGAGATGGTCAATCACGGCCAGGGGCGGGTGCGGATGGAGTTCGTCGTACCGGCTCGGGGCCTAATCGGGTTCCACAACGAGTTCCTGATCGAGACACGCGGCACCGGGATCGCGAACCACGTGTTCGAGGGGTACGAGCCCTGGCACGGTGAGGTTCGCACGCGCCGCACTGGAAGCCTTGTTGCGGACCGCACCGGTCAGACCACCGGTTATGCATTGCAGAGCCTGCAGGACCGGGGTCAACTTTTTGTTGCGCCGGGAACGCAGGTTTATGAAGGCATGATCGTCGGAGAAAACCCGCGGTCGCAAGATATGGATGTAAACCCGACGAAGCCGAAGAAGCAGACCAACATGCGCGCCGCTTCGGCGGATGCCACGGAGCATCTCGCGATGCACAGGACACTGACTCTGGAAGAGGCGCTCGAGTTCATCATGTCCGACGAGTGCCTTGAAGTGACTCCAAACGCGGTGCGCATCCGCAAGGCGACGCTTTCACAGCTTCAGCGCGGGCGTGAGCAGGGCCAGAAGAAGCACGCAAAGACCCGCTAAGACCGGTTGGGTCCCCGTGTTTGGGGTTGTCCCGGAACTGAGGCGTTGACGGGGTCGGGGCGTATAGCAATACGCCCGTTGGCTGGCACGGCTTATTGCAAGAGTCATTCCCACTCATGTGGGAATCCAGGAACACCATCCCTCAATACGCGTACGCACTGGTCAGGAACCGTCTCCGGATTCCCGTCTGCACGGGAATGACGGTATTTCTGCCGATGCAGTGTCACGACGAGGTGGCATCAAATCTCGGCGACCCCTGCGGGCGATATCGCGTATCCTCGTCGCACAATTGCAACATCTGGCCGATTAGAAGGTTACCGTCCTGGCTAATGATCTGATCCTGCCCGGAAAAGAAGCGCTTTCGGCCGTCCGCTACGCTCTGGAATCAGCGCCGCCGCCTGTGTCATGGCGCGTGGTCGCTTCCAATCTGGACACAGCAAATCGCTTTCAGGTTCTGCTGGACGACGACCGAAAGATCCAGGTCATGCCTGACCCGGAGCCTCGCATCTACGTTCCGGGCGGCGACATTTCGCTGATAGACCTGCTCTTTTACTACCCGAGACGGCCCATTGGTGGTGCGAGCGCGTTGAACTGGGTGCACCGGTTCGCAGACAGGTTGAACTGGAATCTAGTCACCGGCGTCGCTCTGGTGGACAACGACACAGACCTCGGCCCTTACGGGTCGATGTGGCTAAAGCACGTGATCGACCTGCGAGGCGGCGTGACACCGAAATACCTGGCGGGCCAGGTCGATGCCTTCATCGCATCGATGGAACTAGTGCGCCGATTGCACGAGGCCGAACCGGACAGCCCCTTAGCCGATGGGGCGTGGATGGGACGTGGATAGGCGGAGGCGTTCGTGTCGTCCGGCTGAAACACCGCGGTTGGCGATAATACTTTCGTTGTCGCGCGACGCGACCCACCTCCAAACTTTCTCTGAACGATTGGTCTCCCAGTGAGGAGGCTCACATTTGCCCCCCTCCTAATGTAGGAGGGGGTTTCGGGGGTGGTTAGTTGGGCCAGCGAGCCTAGACCAGCGCGAAGGTCTCTTCCGCCATGTCGGCGACCTTGTTGCCGATCACGAGGGAGGATGTGGCGCCCGGCGACGGTGCGTTAAGCACGTGCACGGCGCCCTCTGTCTGAGCGATTCGGAAGTCGTCTAGCAGGTTGCCCTGGTTATCGACCGCCTGCGCGCGAACACCTGACCCGCCGGTACCGAGATCTGACTTCTGGATCTCCGGGATCATCTTCTGGAGGTCTTTCACGAAAACACTCTTCCTGAGCGATCGATTTACCTCGTAAAAACCGGTTTTCCAATCACGGGCCGTCATCCTCCAGAATCCGCCGAATGTGAAGGTCTCCCAGCTGTCGCCGATAGAGAAATCACGCTTCCTGTAGCCCTCACGTCGCATCGCCAGGACGGCGTTCGGCCCGGCTTCCACGTAGCCCTTCATGTTGTGGGTGAAGTGGACGCCCAGAAACGGGAATGCGGGGTCTGGCACCGGGTAGATCAGGTGCTTGACCAGGAACTCCCGTTCCTTCTTGATGGTGTAGTACTCGCCCCGGAACGGGATGATGTGGAGGCCGGGGTCAACGCCCATCATCCGGGCGACCCTGTCCGAGTGCAGACCGGCGCAGTTGATGATGTTCTTCGCCCTGAACTCGCCGCTTTCGGTCTCGATGTAGATCAGCCCGTCGTGGCGCTCAAAGCTCTCCACTTTTGAGTTCAGGTGGATCTCCGCACCGGCGCTCTGGACCTTCTCTGCGTAGACTCGGGACACGTCCTGGTAGTTGACGATGCCGGTCTTGGGAGCGAACAGCGCAGCGACGCCTTTGACGTGCGGCTCAAGTTCCGCCAGCTCGTCTTGATCGACCAGCCGCAAGCCCTCAACATCGTTCGCCTTGCCGCGCTCTTCGAGGATCTTTAGGCGCTCGACCTGGACCTCGTTTGAGGCGACGATCACTTTGCCGATCTCGCGGTAGGGAATCTCGTTCTCCTGGCAGAACTTCACCATGGAGGCTCGGCCCTCGACGCAGAACTGCGCCTTGAAGGAACCCGGCTTGTAGTAAATGCCGGAGTGGATCACGCCGCTATTGTGGCCGGTCTGCTGCTGGGCGATGTCGTCGCCCTTTTCCAGCAGTGCGATCTTGAGACCGGGATGGCGTTCCAAAAGGGTGAGTGCGGTGGAGAGACCGATGATGCCGGCGCCGACAACGATGATGTCGTACTGGTTTTCTGGCACGCGATATGGGATCCAGGATTCAGGGTTAGCCGTTTTCGGTCAACAGCCCGGGCAGATTATCACGGGAGAAGGAATTCGAGGGTGATCAGAAGGCCTACGTTGATCTATGTCATCCCGATACTGCCGGCCCCGGAAGGATGGGAGACCCGTATCGACACAACGTTTGAGCCAGGACACACCGCTGCCGGAGGGACCTTGAACCTCCCTCACCCCAACCCTCTCCCACCTGGAGAAGGGGCAAGACAGCAGCAGTCCTCGCCGTTGAGAGGACACGCAGCGCACTAGGTTCAACCTATCGTGACAGGATCACCAATTCGTACCGGTCCACGCATTCCGACCACGGCGTACACGCCCACACAGGGGAGCTGACCCAGATCGCGGACCTGCAGATTGTTGTGGCGAACGATTGCACGAAGGACATCGGCGTCTTTGGGCAGATCGCCTTGAGCCAGCGTCGTCATCACGCATCGAGGATCGGGCAGCGTCACTCCGAGCCGCGTCGTCTCTCCAAAGGCAAGGTCATGGCCAACCCAGTCGTTTTCAATGAATCCAAGTCGCTCGGTGTCTACGATGACGTTCATGCGGAACCGTCGTTCGTCGAATCGGCTCCCGGGCTCCAGTTCATTCAATCGCTTGAGCGTAGACGTAGTGAGCACCGACATGGGATACGCATCGAGAAAGGATCCGACCGGCGGGGGCGAGCCAGGCCGTTGCGCGACAAGCTTGTCCTGATCGCCTCCGGTGTCGCCGCTCTCTTCATCGGAAATAGCAACGCGTTCAAGCCTGACGTTCTGGTTGAAGTGTGCTGACAGCACGCGGTCTACCTCACCGGAATCGCTGCGCAATGACGTTCCGTCCGGGAATGTAATCTCAACTTCCGGCATTCCCTCGTCCAGACATGGTTCCACGACGAACGCTGCGCTGAACTCGAATAGGTCAGGGAAAAGCCTCACGCTTTTCGCACTAACGACCTTGCCAGTGTCGTTGTCCATTAGCGCATATGCACGGTCACCCAGGACTCCTTTTTCTGTTACCTCCACCGCCTGGAGTTGTTCTCCCCCCATTGATTTCACGGGGAACCTCCACAGCCCTGAGACAGACCCTACGACCTCACTGGTCGGCATATGTTCTCCGTATTGTTGCTCTGGGTGTTCTTACCGCCTGGAGTAGGAGACTATAGGATCGGCGGCGAGTTGGGAGTAAGTAGGGCGTAGTCCAGCGCTACGTAGCACCCCGAGAGGAGGGGACGACAGATGATGTATCAGAGGCCCTTCGACACTCCGACGTACTTCCCGCGCTGCGCCGGTTCTGCTACGTTTGGCCTCGATGACAGAGCAACCCGTAAAAACACCCCGACCTGAACGCGTCCAGCTATTTGTGACCTGCCTCGTTGACCAGTTTCGACCGGAGGTCGGCGAGAGCGTGGTCAATGTCCTTGAACGTCTCGGTATCCAGGTCGATTTCCCGGAGGGCCAGACCTGCTGCGGACAGCCTGCGTTCAACTCGGGTTTCTGGAATGAAGCAAGCGACGTAGCTCGGCACTTTCTTGACGTATTCGACGCTACCGAAGGCCCAATCGTCGTGCCGTCAGGCTCCTGCGGTGCGATGGTCAGGAACTTCTACGGCGAGATGTTTGAGGACGACCCGGCGGAGATGGAGCGCGTACGGCGTGTAAGCGAGCGCATCTACGAATTCACGGAGTTCCTGGTGGACGTGCTCGGGCAGGACGATCTTGTCACAAATTTAGGCCCGCACCTGGACGAAACCGCCACTTACCACCAGTGTTGCCATCTCGAACGAGAACTCGGTGTAGACCATCAGCCACAGCAGTTGCTCAAGCAGATCGAAGGGCTGGAGATGCTTCCGATGAATCGGCCAGAGGTTTGTTGTGGGTTTGGCGGGACATTCGCCGTGAAGTTTTCCGATGTTTCAACGGCCATGCTCAACGAAAAACTCGACAACGCAGCGGCTACCGGAGCATCGATGATCGTGGCCGGGGACACCGGCTGCATCATGCATATGGCGGGAGGCCTGAGACGCCGTGGCTCAGATCAGCAGGTCCGCCACATAGCCGAAATCCTGGACGAGGCCACCAGTTTGGATAAAAACAATACCGGGGCGCAGACCTGATGCTTCCAACGACCGACCGCTTCAAAAAGGGCGCTAAAGAGACACTCGCCGACCCGGTAATCCAGATGTCCATGGAGGCCGTGTACACCGGCTTCCACACCAATCGGCAATCGGCAGCCGCCGCTACGGAAGGATGGGACGAGCAGCGCGACCGGGGCCGGGCGATCAAAGAGCACACGATCGCCAACCTCGACTACTACCTGGAGATGTTGACGGACAAAATCGACGAAAATGGCGGAAACGTCTTCTTCGCCAATGACTCGGCGGAGGCGACCGAGTACATCCTGAACGTGGCGCGCGCCCGAGCCGTGAAGACCGTCATTAAGAGCAAATCCATGGTGTCTGAGGAGATGAGCCTCGCCCATGAGATGGAGGCGGTCGGTATCGAGGCCGTCGAGACCGACCTCGGCGAGTACATTATTCAGCTCGCCGGCGAAACGCCGTATCACATCATCGCTCCGGCGATACACAAATCCCAGGACCAGGTCGCCGAGATGTTCTCCGAGATGACCGGCACCGACCCCGGGCAGACTCCCGAAGAATTGACGACCACGGCCCGCGGGATGCTGAGAGAGACGTTCCAGAGAGCCGATATGTCGGTCACCGGCGTCAATTTCGCCGTCGCCGAAAGTGGCAGCATTGTCCTCGTCACAAACGAGGGCAACGGACGCATGTGTACGTCGATCCCGCGTGTGCACGTCGCCGTGATGGGCATGGAGAAGATCGTTCCGTCAATGCAGGACCTCGGGATGATGCTGCGTATTTTAATCAGGTCGGCAACGGGCCAGCGAATCAGCAGCTACGTCACGATGATCAACGGCCCGAGACGCGAGGAGGAGGAGGACGGACCGGAAGAGTTCCACCTCGTGATCGTAGACAACGGCCGAATGCAACTACTGGCTGATCCGAAGCTACGTGAGGCCCTTTACTGCCTCCGTTGTGGCGCATGTTTGAACGCCTGTCCGGTGTATCGGAAGGTCGGTGGTCACAGTTATGGTTGGGTTTACCCGGGACCGATCGGCGCCGTGGTGTCTCCTGTGATGTCCGGGCTGAAACAAGGCAAGGACCTGCCCTTCGCATCTTCCCTGTGTGGTGCGTGTCGGGAGGTGTGCCCGGTAAAGATCGACATCCCGAACATGCTTTTGCACCTTCGCCAGCAGGTCGTGGAGGGTCCGCCAGAAGATCGCAGCGTTGGCCGGATCGAACGCTTGGGCTGGAAGGCTTGGCGGTTTGGGAATATGAAGTCGAGCAGATTCCGGGCGGGCGGCAAGCTGGCGAATTTGCTGGGGCGACCATTTGCGCGGAAAGGTATGTTCAGTCGGCTTCCCCCGCCGCTCTCCGGCTGGACCCGCAGCAGGGATTTGCCGATCACGGCGTCTTCACCATTTAGAGATCGCTTCAAGAAACGTCGGCCCAACAGTTCCGGGGGTGAGGAGTAATGGCCATCACAGGGCGAGACGCATTTCTTGGCCGTGTTCGCGGCGCGCTGGGGCGATCCCCAGGAGCGCCGGAACTGGACAGCGCCACCCACATCGGCCTATCGGTCGAAGATGTCAGACGCTCGGCTGACGACGTGCGCCGCGAGATGACGGAGTCAGCGGACGCCTTGCTGGACGCGATTACGGAGTCAGCGGCAACGGCGGGGTGGAAGGTTCGACGTGTCGCATCGCCCGAGGACGCGGCGGATGTGGTTGCGCAGATCTGCGCAGAAGCAGGTGCGACGAAAGTGCTTCGATCGGATCAGGATATTTTTGCATCGGTCCCTGTCGATGCGGCGCTTGAGTCAAAGGGCATCACACCCGGTATTGCGACGGTCGGTGAAGCTGGAGCCGACGTTTCCGTCCTCAAACAGGCGGCGTTTGATTCCGATGTCGGTATCACAGGCGTGGACTACGCCATCGCCGAGACGGGAACGGTGGTATTGCATCCGCGCAAGGGACTCTCAAGACTGCTGTCACTTGCCCCCGAGCGGCACATCGCGATCCTTAACCGTGGCGATGTATTGCCGTCGCTGGACGAACTGTTCACTCTGGAGCGTGCCGACTATAACGATGGCGCAATCGAAGGTTCCATGAACCTGATCTCTGGCCCCAGCCGCACCGGCGACATCGCAGCGACGATTGTTGACGGCATACACGGACCTTTAGAGGTGCACCTGGTGATTGTGGGGTAACACCGTGAAACTGACCGCTCAAGACGCTCTGGTGATCGTCGACGTCCAGAACGATTTCTGCCCGGGTGGCTCGCTCGCTGTGGCCACGGGCGACGAAGTGGCACGCACGATGACACGTGCTGCTGCGGCGTTTAGCCAGTTGGGTGCTCGTGTCTACGCCACACAGGACTGGCATCCGGCCGGGCACTCGTCGTTTAACGAGTCTGGAGGGCCGTGGCCGTCGCACTGTGTCCAGGGCAGTCACGGCGCGGAGCTCCATCCAGAGCTGCGGCTGCCGACCGGTCACGAAATCATCAAGAAAGGCAGCGACCCCGCCGTGGACGCCTATTCAGGGTTTCTGGATTCAGACCTTGAAAATCGGCTCAAGGCCGCGGGAGTCACCCGGTTGTTCGTGGGAGGCCTGGCGACCGACTACTGTGTCCTCAACACCGTGTTAGACGCACGACGCATCGGGTTCGAGACGTACCTGTTGAGCGACGCCATCGGAGCGGTGGACCTGGAGTCAGGTGACGGTGCGCGGGCCATCGAGCAGATGGTTGAGGCGGGAGGGAAGCCGATCACCTTTGATGATGTGTTACGCGATCACATAATCTGAGGACGTGAACGTCCGCTCCTTACCTGCGTACACGTCCCTCCAGCGTGGTTTCATGTCCTCGGCGAACAGGTACGGCCGCCACCCCAGCTTCAGGTATATGGCGATCGCCTCGTATCGGAAATCGTTCGTCTGGAGATAGGGCAGAGAGTATTCGGCGTCTGCGAGCCGGTTGGTTACGACCGCCGACACGATGGTTCCGAGTTGCTTCCCGGAGTGCGCCGGATCCCCGACCAGCCAGCCAAGTTGCCCGCCCTCGGGATGTCGGTCGTTCTCGATATGTTGGGCCGCACATGTCGCGACCAGATGGCCGGAGTTGGTGTGCTCGATAACGAAAAATCCGTCTTCTAGAGCCGTAGCGCGCGTGTGTTCGAGCTTTCCCTCGTCCGCAAATGCCAGGTGGAACAGCTCGTTATACGCCGCCTCATCTCCGGGACGAAACTGTCGTAACTCGTATCCCGGCGGAACCGCCGGCACTTCGAGCGGCCCGGAACCCGATTCACGTCCCGATCAACCCGAGTCGTTCCCCGGAATTGATCGTGAACGAAACGCCCTTCAAGACATCCATTCCGCCCAGGTTGGCGGTGATGTTGTTCAGACTTGCGACTTGCATCTGGGCACGCAATCGGGATCAAGGATCCCGCTCTGGTTATCTATTTAGTTCGTCCATGTCAGGACTTCAGAGATCTGCCGACCTTTATCGTGCGCATTATCTCTTCTGTGATTCCAACCAGCAGGTTGGCCGTATCCGCCATCGCATCGTCCAGCGACATCGGGCCGCTGACGAGCGTGAAGGTTGCGTCGAGTCCCTTGGCGTGCGTCTCGCGGTAACCCTCGCCAAGTCCACCTGCGATAGCGATCACCGGAATGTCACGTTTTTTGGCACGCTCCGCAACACCAACTGGTGTCTTGTTGAAGATCGTCGAGTGGTCGATCTGGCCTTCGCCGGTGATGACGAGGTCGGTGCCCTCCAGCTTTGCGTCCAGCCCGACGGCGTCCAGCACGATATCCACGCCGGCAGCGAGGCGTGCGTTCAGGAACGCCATTAACCCCGCACCCAGTCCACCCGCCGCGCCTGCGCCCGGACGCGTCCGAACGCTCACTCCTAGATCGTGCTCCACTACATCGGCGAATCGGGATAGGGCGTCGTCGAGTTGCTTGATGTTTTCCGGCGTCGCTCCCTTCTGGGGGCCGAACACCGCCGACGCGCCATCGTCGCCGCAGAGCGGATTGTTGACGTCGCATGCCACGGTCACTTCCACGCCCCGCAATCGCTCATCAAAGTTCGACATATCGATGTGGTCGATACTCGCCAGCGCCGCGCCGCCTCTGCCAAGCTCGTTATTGCTAGCGTCCCTGAGGCTGATCCCGAGCGCCTGTGCCAGCCCTGCACCACCGTCGTTAGTGGCGCTCCCGCCAATTCCAACGATGAAACGCCGATATCCGGCGTCCAGCGCGGCCGTGAACAACTCGCCCGTGCCGTAGGTGGTCGTATTGAGCGGATCCAGCTCATCCAGTGAAAGCAACGCAAGCCCGGACGCACCCGCCATCTCGATAACTGCGGTCTCGCCATCGCCCATCGCACCCCATGTGGCCTCGATCGGCCGTCCCAGCGGATCGGACACCGTTGCGGTCTCGATGGTTCCGTTGGAGCTATCGACAAGTGCCTGCAGCGTTCCATCGCCGCCGTCGGCCGCTGGCACGAGCACCGTCTCGGCCTCAGGCATGACAGCTTTCACGCCTTTCTCGATGGCATGAGCAATCTGGAGGGCGGTGAGCGAGCCTTTGAAACCCTGAGGGGCGATCACAATTTTCATGCCAGAAATTATAGGGGTGGACCATCGGCCTGGTTATTTTTTCAGCGAATCGTGTCACGGCCGCTTCGTTCGGCCTTGATCTGGAACCCCGCAAGGACCGGAGATCACAGCACTTCGCGCGTCTCTTGTACACTTCTGCTTTTCCCGGCTCGTCCAGCCCCCAAACGGAGTAACCGTTGGCCACTATTCGAAGCGCAACAGACCTCAAAGATGTCGTATCGGCCCATATCTCGTCGCACGGACAGCCGGCTATCGATCTTGCGCTAGCCGTACTGGGACACCCCGAAACCGGGTACAAGGAGTTCAAGACCGCGGCCGCAACTGCCGCCGCCATCAGATCGCTTGGCCTCGAGGTACGGGAGGACATCGCCATCACCGGGATGACGGCGACGTTGCAGGGCGGGTCTCCCGGGCCGAATATCGCCATCCTTGCGGAGCTGGACGCTCTCCCGGTGCCCGGACATCCGAACGCCGATCCTGAAACTACGGCAGCACACGCCTGCGCCCACCACTGCCAGCTCGGAAACATGCTGGCAGTGGCGATAGGGCTTCAAGCTCCGGGAGTGCTCGAATCGCTCTCCGGCAGCGTGACCTTGATGGTCGTTCCCGCCGAAGAGTACGTCGAGATCGAGTGGCGCAACGAACAGCGCATGGCGGGTCGAATTGAATTCCTGGGTGGCAAGCCCGAGTTCGTTCGGCTCGGCGAACTGGACGACGTCGATATTTGCATGATGACCCACGTCACTACGGAAGACCCGCATGACGGCTTTGGCGTTGGAGGGACCAACACCGGATTGCTGGCCAAATTTATCAAATTCGTCGGCGTTAAATCGCACGCGGGCGGTGCGCCGCACCTCGGTATTAACGCTCTGAACGCGGCGCACCTGGCGATCGCCGGGATTCATGCGCAGCGAGAGACTTATCGGGACGAGGACACGGTACGTATCCACCCCATCATCACGAGGGGTGGCTCGGTGGTGAACGCCGTTCCGGACGATGTGCGGATGGAGACATTTGTCAGAGGGTCGAGCATTAACGCAATCAGAAACGCCAATGAGAAAGTGGACCGTGCGCTGCGTGCGGGTGCTCTTGCAGTTGGAGCGACGGTGGAGATCACTACGCTCCCCGGCTATCTACCGCTTGCACCGGACGAAAACCTGACGGAGCTCCACCGCGCCAATGCCGAGGTGCTGGTCGGTAGCGAACGCGTCCATGAATTCGGGCGCCGAGGCGGCTCAACGGACATGGGCGACCTGACCCAGTTGATGCCGGGCATACATCCGTATGTTGGCGGCGCTGTTGGACGGTCGAACCACGCCGAGGACATGGTCGTTGATGACTATAACCTTGCGGTCCTTGATGCCGGCAAAGCCATGGCTATGACGGTGGTCGATCTTCTGTCGAACGGAGCGTCCGAAGGCATGCGGGTGATATCGGAGCACAGGCCGGCGATGACGAAGGACGAGTATTTGATCCTCCAGCGGGCATTCCTGAGCGAACGGTCGTACACGGAATGAGCACGGTCAGGGAACTGAACAGGATCGAAGTCAAAGCCGCCGTCCGCCGGGTTATTGAAGGCTCTGCGGACGAAATCATTCGCCTGGCACGCGATATTTACGAACACCCGGAACCTGGATTTACGGAAGAGCGTACGGCGAAGGTTGTCGCCAAGGCGCTGACGAAGGCCGGAGTGAAACCTGAGACGGGGATCGCCATCACCGGCATGAAGGGCATCAGAACATTTGACGGCGAAGGCCCGACAGTGGCCGTGATTGGCGAACTTGATGCCGTGAAAGCGCCGGGCCATCCTGGAGCGGACACGACCACGGGGGCGGCGCACGCTTGCGGGCACCATTCTCAGATCGGCGCGCTTATTGGCACCGCCATCGGCCTCGGCGTCCCGGAGGTCGCATCCACGCTAACCGGACGGGCCGCTTTCATGGCGACTCCGGCCGAAGAGTTTATCGATGTAGAGATGCGTTGGGGCTTGCGGGAGGCTGGCCGTCTCGGGCTGCTGTCCGGCAAGCAAGAGATGATCCGGCTGGGCGCATTTGACGATGTCGATATGGCGATGATGATCCATACCAGCTCAAGCAAGGTCCAGCGTCGTTTCATAGTCGGCGGGACCAGCAACGCTCATGTGGTCCACTACGTCAGATTCCTGGGCAAGGCGGCCCATGCCGGCGGCGCCCCTCACCAGGGCGTGAACGCATTACAGGCGGCGATGCTGGCCCTATCCGCCATTAATACGCAGCGAGAAACCTTCGAGGACGATAACCAGACCCGAGTGCACGGGATCATCACGCGTGGCGGCGTAGCAACGAACGCCGTTCCAGCCGAGGTCGTATACGAAGGACGCGTGCGGGGCCGGACGATGGCGGCGGTGGACAAGATCGCCGCCCGTATCGAAGACTGCTACCGCGCCGGCGCACTGGCCATGGGAGCAAGCCTGGAGATCGTGTCGATCCCCGGTTATCTGCCGCTTGAAAATAACAAGGATCTTGCCAGGGTGTTCACCGAGAACGTGATCACCGAGTTCGGGGAGGACGCCCTCATGACGCAGGCGGACACCGTGAACGCCGGTGGGTCCACGGACATGGGAGACCTGTCACAGATAATGCCCGCCCTGCACCCGTATGTGGCGGCCGCGGATGGTACCGGGCATGGCATCGACTACATAATCACCGACTACCGGCGAGCTGTCGTCGACTCGGCGATTTCGATGGCGCTCACCGTTGTCGACCTGCTGTCAGACAACGCCGCCGAAGCCCGCGGGATTATCGATTCACACAAGCCATCATTGACCCGGCCGGAATACGTCCAGAGTCAGGCCGCCAGGCTACGAAAAATCGAATACCGAGGCGAGTGAGTCCCAGCGGGACTCTAGCTGTCTGCGGGCTGAAACAACCCATGCGGGGATAAATAACCACCCCATCGGGGTCTACCAGCGGTCGAAGTGCATGACTTCGTCTACCGGGGCTCGACGGGTCGGTCCGTAGCCGTGCCCCTCTTCTGGGAATCCGAACGGCAGAAGGGCGACCGTCTGGACGTTCTCCGGCAAATCGAGAATTTCTCGCACCTCTGCCTCGAATCTGGTGTGAAACGTCGTCAGGACGCTTGCAAGACCGAGGCCGCGGGCGGCAAGGAGCATGTTCTGCACTGCCGGGAAGACTGAGGCTCCACGGCCCATCGTCTCCGGAGAGCCATTGTGGCGCACACAGATGATGATCCAGAGTGGCGCTTCCGCTATGTGGCTGGCGAGGTGCTCGGCAGAGCTGTATGAGCGAGCGCCGAGACGGCCGGGGTCCTTCGACAGGCCATAACTCTCGTCCCATGCACGCTTATAGTAAACGGCGATCTGATCCTTGACGTCCTGGTCCTGGATGATGACAAATTCCCAGGGCTGGTTGTTCCCGCCACTGGGCGCTTTTGAGGCCGCCAGGAGGATGCGGTCAAGCATCTCAGACGGGACGGGGTCCGGCTTGATGTAGCGAAGCGCTCGCTGGGTGTCGATAGCCTCAAACAGACCGATCTCGTTCGGCATTTTGGACTCCATTAATGCTCAGATTTACCTGGGTCCGGTTGGGCCACAGGGAATTTTTGATTATGTCGAGACTATAAGCGTTCTAGAGGTTGAAATTCCTTGGAGATTCACGTTCGGACTCGGCATCGATGACGTTGATAACTTCCCGTACCGCCTCGTCAAGCCGGTCGTCGTGATTGACGATGCTGACGTCGAACCAGTCCGCATCATTCATCTCGTCAATGGCTTTTGAGCGACGTTCAGTAATCGCTTCAAGGGCGTCAACGCCGCGGTCCTCCAGTCGTGCTTGGAGGCTCTGTAAGTCCGGAGGCATGATGAATATC
Source organism: Dehalococcoidia bacterium (assembly GCA_046583455.1). Taxonomy (GTDB): domain Bacteria; phylum Chloroflexota; class Dehalococcoidia; order Lucifugimonadales; family Lucifugimonadaceae. Next base: position 42,704 of record JAYGCG010000094.1, read on the forward strand.
AAGAGCGCGTCTTTGACCAGCTGGCGGATGCGTTCAGCGCCCTGAACATCGACCCGGATCATCACGTGCCTGCCGGCCGCCAGCGCTTCTCTCACCTGCTGCTTAGGCACCCCGTACATGTTGCCGTAGACCTCGGCGTGTTCCAGGAGTTCGTTGGAATCGATCAGCTCCTGGAAGCGCTCGCGATCAACGAAATAGTGATTGACGCCGTCCAACTCACCGGGGCGCGGCTTGCGGGTAGTCGCGGTAATGACGAAGTGGTACGGATATTTCAGTTCCGCCATCCGTTCCAGGATGGCGTCCTTGCCGACGCCAGACGGACCCGACAGGACGACGATCATGGGTCGTCGTGTTCCCTGTATTTTTTCAGGAAAACCTGAAGTGTCTGAAGTTTCAGGGGAATCCGTCACGCAACGACCCCGGACAGTGTGTCCAGATCGCGCCAGAAAGTCGGGTATGAAATATCGACCGATTCGGATCTTTCGATCCCGATCGTCCCCTCGCTCACGAGTCCGGCGATAGCGAGCGACATTGCAATACGATGATCGTCAAAACTGTCAGCCACCGCACTCTGGATGCGACCGCCGCCGTGGATCGTAAGACCCTCTTCCGCCTCCTCGTGCTCCACACCGGCCGACTTGAGCCATGCTACGGTCGCCGATATGCGGTCCGACTCCTTGACCCTCAGCTCCGCTGCGTCGGTGATCCGGGTTGTGCCCTCTGCCATCGCTGCGGCGACCGCGATAACGGGGATCTCGTCGATCATTAACGGAACGACATCTCCGTCGATATCGACGCCCTTCAACTGCGAAGAGCGTACTCGGAGATCGGCCACCGGCTCACCTGCGACATCCCGCTGATTAATCAGCTCGATATCTACGCCCATAGCGCGAAGCACTCCAAAGATGCCGGTCCTCGTCGGGTTGACTCCGACATTGGACAGCGTGATATCGGCGTCAGGGTGGGCGGCTGCGGCGACGATCCAGAAAGCGGCCGACGACACATCTCCGGGCACCTCAACGTCCGCCGCCGTGAGTTCTGACGCGGATGTGGTGACGCTCAGCCCGTTTACCTCGATGTTTGCGCCCATCCCTTCGAGCATCCTCTCGGTGTGGTCACGGGACACGTCCGGCTGCTTGATGACGGTGTTTCCGGTCGCCCTCAAGCCGGCCAGCAGTAGACATGATTTAAGTTGAGCGCTGGCTACCGGCATGTCGTACTCGATGCCGTGGAGATCCCCGCCATGAAACACGATCGGGGCGAGTTCACCGTCATTACGCGCTGAGATCTCGGCGCCCATGCTTCGCAACGGCTTGATGACCCGCCCCATCGGCCTTGACCGTATCGAATCGTCGCCCGTGATGATTGTCATAATGGGGCGTCCGGCAAGCAGGCCCGACATAAGGCGTGTCGTCGTGCCGCTGTTACCGGCGTCCAGGATTTCATTTGGCTCGATCAGCCCATGCATACCGACGCCGGTGATATGGACCGTATCGCCGCGACCCGCCGCTCCTGGTGAACGTTCAATTTCGACACCCATCGCGCGAAAAATGCTGATGGTGGACGTGCAGTCAGCGCCACCGGATAAATTGGTGACGGTCGCAGATCCGTTTGCGAGGGCGTTAAACATCACCGCGCGGTGGGAGATAGATTTATCGCCGGGTATCTCGATAGTGCCGCGAAGGCGTTGTGGCCTGGAAACCTCTCGTGTCATGGTTCCAGATTAACCCTACAGCGCCGATTAATTCAGGCGGCGCAGGGCCAGTTCTGTCAGTTCTTGCCGTTGGTTTCGTCTTTTTTGTCGCCCCGTTTGCCGCGGAGCCGTCCCATTATTCCGCCGCCCAGGAACATCATGCCAAGGGATTCGGTCATTGTCGCTCCATCGTCCCCGGGCATTTCGGTATCGGGGCTGACGCCAGCTGCCCAACGGAGACGATGCTCGTAGGCCTGCGTTAAAAGAGGCTTCAGGGCTCCGCCGTTCTCTTCATCGCTCACGGAGGCGAGAGCGTTGCGCAGGCCTTTCAGTTCTTCCAGGTAAATGTCGAGCCAGTGCAGCATCATCTCGGGGTTGGTTTTGCAAATTCCGTGTGTGGTTTCCGGATCCATCCCGGCGAGCCTTGAGAGATCAGAGAACTCGGCGGATGCAAACTTACTGATCTCTCCCCACGCCGGGCTTTTGGCCGCAGTTAACACCAGGGCGGACGACATCAGCAGGGGGCCGTTCGAGACCGCCGCGATGTAACTGTCGTGTTCCGAAACGTCCACAAATCTGGGTTTCGCGCCGAGAAGCTCAACAAACTCGACCACCGTTTGTACGCACTTTTCGGGCGCACGAACGGCCGGCATCAGCGGGTAAGAGGCATCCACAAACATGTCGGGGCGCGCTGCGTCCTGTCCGGCCAGGCCACCACCGGCCAGCGGGTGGCCGCCGACGAACCCGATGGAATCCGGCATCTTCTCATCTGCCCATTCCATTACGCGTGATTTCGTACTGGCGGTGTCTGTGACGGCGGTGCCGGGTTTTAGCCAGCCAACCATGTTGTCCATAAGTACCGGGATTTCCATGACCGGGACCGCCAGCACTACCAGGTCCGCATCTCCGACAGCCTTATCCAGACGCCACTCGTCGTCGTCGATAGCGCCGATCTTCTTGGCGCGGTTTTGTACGGCGGAATTATGGTCAAACCCGACGACCTTTACGTTTTTGCGGGCGGAACGAATGGCCATGCCCATCGAACTGCCGATCAGGCCTAGTCCGATGATGGTTACCTGCGTCATGTGAATGTCCTCTGGGCTCTCCGGAAGGCAGCCATGAAATCCTCAAGAATCTAGTGGAGGATCAGGCGTGAAGTAGTCCCTATGTCCGGCGAAATGTGTGGCGGATGATCCGGCCGTGGGATTTCGTCCGCAGCGACAGATTTATCCGATACCGGGATCTGGGGTCAGAAATAGCTTTGAAATCACACGAAGAATATCACAGCAGGGGCGTATTTCCTGATCCCGGCTGTCCGTGACGGTGATCTCTGTTTCAGGATACGAAGCCGGACTGAAGTCGGGTTGCCGTCTTGCGAGCTTACAGGCTTGAAAATCTGGATCAGGCTCTCGTCGATCGATCGTCGTCATCGTCATCGTCATGATCGTGATCGTGTTGATGATCACTCGGAGGGACGCCGGTCTGCGGCATGGTTGCATCGGAATGATCTCCGGTACCGCCACGAACCTTGCGTGGGGGCAGTCCATCGATGCACTCGCGGTACTTCTTGAGGTCGCCCTTCGAGGTGGAGGTGAGATCGATCAACAGCGCATCGACCGGCAGGTTTCGTACGATCTCAAGATCCTGTGCAGACGGCGGCTTCTCGACCTTAAGGACGAAGTGGCTTCCGACAAGTCCGACGGTGCTTTCCAACTCGATCAAGCTCGAAAGCTTGAGCGGCCACAACGCTTGTGGAGGAGTCAGGAATAGGAAATCCACGGGTAGAAACTCAAGCGCCCGCGCTACGCTCTCGGTGAGGGCGGTGTCTACCTCGTAACCACGCGCCATATCGTCATCGCGCAGGATCGCGGCGGAGTGATCATCGGAGGATGGGACGACGAAGTCACATCCCTTTTTCTTGAGTCGGTCAAGTCCATCGAAGTCGATGTCGCCGATCGACACGCCCCAGATCTGGCCATTGAGGTCTTTCACGGGGGTCGCGTCGCCCGCCAGCGCGTCTGCCCCGGTAAGAATGATGGCGTCCACGCCTTCCGCGTCGGCGTACTTGCCGGCGTCTTTGGCCGGCGCTGAACCCAGCAATAGCATCGTCGCGGCCGTCGCGGCCCGAGGCCGCGTCGCGAACCCTATAGGGACGGACGTGGCGCGACCGAGGGCATCAAATCGGTCGGTCAGTTTAGACACTCGGCGGGTTCCCTTCGTCCTGGTTTGGACCTCCGGACTCGGCATCCGGGGTGTCGTCTTCTGAATTATCGTCCCCTGACCCGGCTTCCCGGCGCAAGAACGCTTCCAATTCCGCTATCAACGGGGCTGCGTCAGAGCCTTCCGTAATCGTATCGGAAGCGGAGTGTTCTTTGTCCCAGCGTTCTTCGAGTTCGGTTACGTACTTCGTGACCTCGTCTTGATCAGATAACGCCTTGGTCAAACGGCGTGTGAAGTCCCCACCGCGGCGCTCCAGCCTTTCGGTATCGATCTCGATAGGGATGATCTCGGTGACCGCTTCTAGCAGGGCTCTCGTGACGTTTGGGTTCGGCTTGGCCTGCACGTAATGCGGGGAGTGGCCCCAGTAGCTGGCGCACGGGATACCGGCCGCCGTCATACGGTCAAGGACGATGGACATAATTCCGGTCGGACCCTGATAGCTGGACTGATCGAATTCGAGGTGTTCATATCCGGGGCCAAGGCTCTTCGTCTGCGAAGAACGTGTGACTTTCACGGGGCGCGTGTGAGGAACGGCATCCAACAGGGCGCCAAGCGTGACGACAAGCTCGACATTGCAGGCCTCTGCGACTTCGTAGATCATGGCCGAGTATGACCGCCACTTGAAGTGCGGCTCCACCCCGCGGAACAACACGAGATCGGGCCCGTCGCCGTCTGTGTTGCGCCATGCATAGAACTGATTCTCCGGCCAGGAAAGAATCCGCTCCCCGTTGGCGCCGTTCCTCACCTTCGGTCGTTGTTCGACGAAGTTGTAGAACTCTTCGGGATCGATCGAGGCAAATTTTTTGGCCGAGATCTGATCGGCCAGAAATCTAATCGCCCGTGTCGCAGCCTCGGACGCGTCAGGCCAACCGGCGAATGCGGTCAACATGATCGTCCGCCGCAGTTCCGGGCGTTCTGTGAATTCGAGGCTGTCCATATCGGCGCGCCTCACTCCTGGTTTGACACTCGTCCGGTGGGGCACCGGGTCGGATTTGACTCAGTCGTCTAGGAGGCGAGTGTAGCATCGCGTTGGAAGAATTGACGCGGCTGGCGAAGGCAATACTAATTTCCGGCCGATTCAGGCTGTCAGACTCAATACCGGGATCTGGCGCTTCGTGTCAGGTACCTGACCAAGCCTGAGTCATATGGCAGGGTATCGGTGTCGTACTCCGGAAAAGTTGGCGGGATCGTGGCTGCAAGGGGCGTGCCGTAGGCCATTTCGTCCACCATCATGTCGGTCAGCCGTGGGAGAGATGCCACGTCCTCTGCGTTGTAACGGATTAACGTTGTCAGCGCTTCCGGTTCACCGTCGTTCGCCATCTTCCATAGCCGCACCGCGTCGTAACCGCTCAACCCGGACAGCGCGCTCGGCCGGCCAAGATCCGTCGCCTGCTCGATCTTCTTGAGTCCGCCCTTGAACCCGAGTCTTCTTAGCGGGTATCGGAGGTCGAGATGTGCAGAATGGGCGAACAGCGAGTCCTGACCATCGATGGCGACCCGCCCGAACTCTTTATCAAGAAACGGCATGTCGAACGATGCGCCGTTGTAGCTGACGAACAGTGAGTACTTCTCAAGGGCCTCCGGTAGCTCGTCGAGGGTTTCCCCCCGGACGAACGCCGTAAACCCGGTGTAGTCGATGATGCCGACCATCGTCACATACGAGTTGTCGGGCGACAGTCCGGTCGTCTCTATGTCCAGGAACGCCGTGGTTTGTTGGAAGTCGGCATATAGCCGCCAGCACTCTCGCGACCCGAGTATGTCCTGAAAGTAACGGGCGTTTCTGGCATCGAGGCGTTGCTCAGCTTGTTGGAGAACCTCCGAATGTTGCGGTTGGGCCGATGAGAGCTGATCCCAGGTTGTGACGCCTTCGCTCCACAGATCGGACTCCCTTTCGGGTCCGATACCGTCAATTAGTTGGAAGGTGCTGCGCAGCAAACGATTTCACCGGAAGGTGGCGGGGGCAACGGGGGCATTGCCCCGAATATTTACAGATTGTTATGACAACTTATCGTTGTTGGCAACATACATCGGTCAAATTGTCACTGAATGTGGAGAAGTAGTCCCACCCGCAGGCGTCCCTAGCCCATCGTAGCGAGGACTTCTGAGGTCACTTCGTATTCGAGAGGCTGTCCGGCCGACCAGCGTTCGAACTCCTCGATTACGCAATCCGCAAGACGCACCACCTCGTCGCCGATCGTCCCGCCAACATGCGGGCTGATGATCACGTTTGGCAACGTCCACAAAGCGGAGTCTTTCGGCGGCGGTTCGGGAGAAGTAACGTCCAGCAGCGCAGTGAGATCCGGCCGGTCACTCAAGACCTGAATCAAATCCGGCTCAACGACTTGAGCGCCGCGTCCCGTGTTGATGAAGGTCGCCCCATCTCGCATCGCTCCGAAATGCGCAGCAGTCAGCACCTGCTGAGTCGATTCCAGGTCAGGGATGTGATTGCTGACAACCAGCGAGCGCTCGAACACCTGGCGCAAAGATACCGATTCAACGTCGAGCGCTTTCGCCCGTTCAGGAGTCAGAAACGGATCGTAGGCGATCACCTTGACCGAATAGTTGGCGAGGAGCGTCCGCAGGCGGGCGCCGATCTTGCCCAGACCGATCAGCCCGACCGTCTCGCCGAATACGCCGGAACGCCGAAACACCTTGGCCTCATGCGTCTTGATCTCGTCATACCGCCGCACCGCCCGGAAGTAGCCGCGTAATGAGAGCAATATCTGTGACAGGCACATCTCTGACACGGGGATGGCGTTGATCCCCCATGCGCTGACCAGCGTCACGTCTCGTTGGATAAGAGGCTCGGCAAACGCTTTCACGTTGCCCGCCGCGTAAAACACGGCCTTCAATTTGGGCATCTGCGAAAAATGGCGGTCCGTGAAACGCGGCATTCCCCATGTCGCGAAGATCACCTCGACCTCTGACAGGGCGGCGACGTGATATTCAAAATTTCCAGCGTTGATCACGTCCGGGTACAGCTCCGTTAGTTCACCAATGCGCTCCCGTCGGCCCTGGCCGAAAACGTCGCCGTCGTCAGGCGGGTAGTCGTGGAAGATCACGCTCTTCGTGCGCATGGCAGCATCCCTGTCGCTAAAGAAGATCGCCCGAACTTACTCGCCGAACTCTCTGCCCATGAGCAACGCCACCGGCCTTTTCGTCTCTTCGGCCTCGGTGAACGCCATCGAAATGCGCTCCATGTCTTCGCCCTGTTCCACTAGGTAGTAATGGATGCCGTAAGCGTCAAGGACCGGCTCGATAAATCGAGCGGCGGAGTCTGGCGTAGCGCCGTGTCGTGTCCATCCACGGTATCCGACCATCAAAACGAGTGGCATGCTGGTGTCGAGAGACATCCCACGTATCGAATCGCCGGATTCAAACACGCCGGTGTTCTGGATCATCACCACCGGTTTCTTGCCGCCGACCCACAGCCCGGCCGCGATTGCCATGGTCTCACCCTCACGGCACACCGGAACGAGACTGATCGAGTCATCTTCCGTCAGGAGGACGTGCATGAAGTTGGTCTCGCTGTCCGGGAGCCAGACGGCATGGGTGATTCCGTGTTCGTGGAGGGCTTCGACGACGGCCGTGGCGCTGATCGTCGAGGAGTCGTAGGCGTTCGTCATATGGTCCTTCAGGGTCGCTGCCGATAGGTATGGGGATAATAGGGGAGTGGGCCCGAGGACGCGGATTATAGGGCGCGCGACGCACCGGGGTCTCGCCCGGGTTCTCGAAGGCGTCAGGCAGATCGATACAGCGCCCCATCTCGGGGCTATAATCCGCCTGCCTTGTACTGTACTGCCGGTTAACAAAAACACATCCGCAACATCGTTTCACAACTCTTCAAGAGGAGATTCTTTCCATGGCCCTGCCCCTGGTAGCCATAATCGGCCCGAACGATTCGCGCACCCAGGCCGTTGTGGAGCGATATGAGATGCTCGCCGGCCAGCATGGGGCATCGGTCGAGGTTCGTTGGATCGGCAACTCTTCCGGCGATGCAGAGGTCCTTGAACAGGCCAAAGACGCCATCGCCGTAATCCCCGCGGGTCCCCGTGCGATCACGACCGAGCTGGCGCTCAAGCTGCCGAATCTGCGGCTCATTCAGACCACCTCGGCAGGGACCGACTACCTCGACAAGACTGCGCTGGGCGAAAGCGGCGTCCTTGTCGCCAACAACGGTGGCGGCAACTCCGTGGCGGTCGCAGAGCACGCCGTTGCCCTCATGATCTCCGTCTACCGCAAGATGAATCTTCAGCTCACGAGCACCCGGGCCGGCACGTGGATGGCAGGGGTGACGGGCGAAGAAGCGGAGTATCACAACCTCGTCGACAAGATGGTCGGCATAGTCGGCCTGGGTCGCATCGGATCCCGGGTCGCACGACGGTTGCGCGGCTGGGAGTGCGAGATCATCTACTCAGACGTTATTTCTATCCCCGAGGACGTTGAAAAAGAGACCAGGGCGCGTCGGGTTGAGTTGGACGAGCTGTTGAGCACGTCTGACCTGATCACCCTCCATGTCCCGCTGGACCGTTCGACTCATCACATGATCAGTACGCGTGAATTTGGGCTGATGAAGTCGACCGCCATCCTGATCAACGCCTGCCGCGGCCCTGTGGTTGACGAAGCGGCGCTGACAACCGCCATTCAATCCGGACAGATATTCGGTGCCGGGCTGGACGTTCTGGAGCAGGAGCCAACCCCCGCCGACAACCCCCTGTTAAACATGGACAACGTCGTCGTGACCCCGCACCTGGCCAGCCTCTCGGTAGAGTCAGGGATCAGGTCTACCGACTTTGCGATGGCAAACGTCTCCCGACTGGCGCGGGGCGAAGAGCTCGAGTCGCTCGTCCACCCGGTCTGAGAGTGACCTCTTCCGACACCGGTGATTCAGGGCGGCGTTTGCAAGCCGCCTGCTTTGACATGGACGGCGTCATTGCTGATTCAGAGCCGATCCACTACGAGGCGGATCGCCGCGCTATGGCTGCGCACGGCGTGGAGTTCACTTACGAGGACAAGAAAGTGAACTACATCGGCCGGACCGTGAGAGGCACGATGTTCGAGCTTTCTGAAGTCCACGGGATTCCCGATCCGGAGGCCGTGCTGCAGGAGCGGCAGGATATCTTCAAGGAGTTGATCGCTACGGAGCTTCAACTGCGTGACGGGGTGCGTGAGTTGCTTGTACAGCTTTCTGACCGAGGGCTGCCATGCGCTCTGGTGACTTCAGGGGATCGCTGGTACATCGATACCGTTTTCGAGTGCTTTGACCTGACGCAGTTCTTCGCCGGAATGATCACGGTGGATGACGTGAGCGGCCACAAGCCGTTGCCTGATCCCTATCTGGCCGGAGCAAAGTTGCTTGGCGTTCCCCCGGAGATGTGTCTCGCCGTGGAAGACTCGACAGCCGGGGTGGCCTCTGCGAAGGCGGCCGGAATGTACTGCATCGCCGCTCCCAGCGAGATGACTTTCGATGCCGATCTCTCCGCAGCGGACATGCGAGTGGAGTCTTTCCGGGAACTCGATTCAGCGGCGCTAGACAGGCTTTTTGGAGTGAAATGACCAGTTACGACGTTGCCATCATCGGTCTCGGGGCGATGGGCTCCGCCGCCGCCTATCACCTGGCGAAACGTGGTGTGAGCGTGATCGGTTTTGATCGTTTCACGCCGCCACACACCATGGGGTCATCTCACGGCGATACGCGCATCATCCGGGAGGCGTATCACGAGTCACCTGCCTACGTGCCGATCGTTCAACGCGCATACGAACTCTGGGATGAGCTTGCGGAGGAAGCCGGTGAAACGCTTCTGCGGCAGACGGGCGGGGTGATGCTTGGCCCGCCGGAAGGTGAGACGGTGTCCGGGGCGATTCTTTCCGCGGAGCTATACGGACTGGTGCATGAAGTGCTGGATGCGGACGAAATACGCAAGCGATGGTCGCAGTTCGACCCTCCGGATCACTTTGCCGCCGTTTATGAAGAGCGCTCCGGCGTTTTATTTCCGGAGAAGTGCATCTCGGCCCATCTTGAGGGCGCTTCGAAGGGCGGCGCCGACTTGCGATACGGGACGCAGGTATCCGACTGGGAGAAAGACGGAGATGGCGTGACCGTGCATACGAATAGCGGGGATGCCCGCGCCGCGAAGCTGTTGATCACCGCCGGGGCCTGGCTCCCGGGCCTGGTGTCCGAGTTGTCCTTACCTATTGAGGTAGCGCGACAGGTTTCGTTCTGGTTCGAACCTGCCGCTAATCCCGGCGTTTTCGACGCCGACCGGTGTCCGATTTACATCTGGGAATACGAGCTAGACCGTGCTTTTTACGGGTTCCCGAACCTCGGCGGTGGCATCAAGATTGCCCATCACCATGAGGGACGAGTTGTAGATCCGGACTCTCTGGACCGGGAAATGGTGACCGACGAGGACGAGCAGATGCTCAGGTCTCCTCTTTCACGCATGATGCCGGACGCAGTCGGTCGCGTGATCCGGTCAGGGGTGTGCATGTACGCCAACACGCCCGATCAGCACTACGCGATCGGTTTCCACCCGGAGAATCCGTCGGTCTTGATCGCGAGCCCGTGCTCTGGCCATGGCTTCAAGATGTCGTCCGCACTTGGAGAGTCGTTCGCAGAACTACTGCTGGACGGTGAGTCACGGTACGATCTGTCGCCGTTCGCACTGGATCGTTTGCTGACGTAGTTGCGTTCGGTGGGCGTGTCTCGAGAAGTGCCCGTCCGCACGATTGGTGTTGTTGTGGATTGATGACGGGTTGCCACCGTATAAGCCGATCCTGAATCAAGTTCAGGATGACGTATTTGGGGTCCCAAACTTTCTTTTGTCATCCCGAGCGAAGCCGAGGGACCTTCACAGCGAGATTTGAGACGCGCTGCCGTACCTTCCCCCCAACCACTTTCGGCCTTGAAATCGGTCCTTGTCGCTGGGTGTTAGCGATTACACGGGCGTGCCGTGTGAGGGTCAGCGTCCGCGATCCACGCAGCCGTCATTGCGGGATAACACTACCGAGGGGCGACGGACAACGCAGACGATTTCCTCTCTGGGCGCGGCGAAGCTGTTAAAGACGATGCCCCGGGATCTCGATCTCGGATGTATCAAGACACGATTTCCTTCAGTTATGGCGCTTTGCGCGCCAGCCATATACGTGAAGAGGCCAGCTTGACCCAGTTGCAGAACGCCGGAAGTAGCCCAGCCAACGGCTTGCCATCAGACACGTCTTCCGTCCGCATCATCGATCTGCCCCGTGTAGGCGTAGCCCAGGCAGAGGTGGATACAGTCGCCTCAGATGTCGATGCCCTCACCACAAACATTACAAATGTTGTTGTGGCGTCTGACATGACCGTGAAGCGGACCCTACTTGGACTGTTCGCAAAGGGGCACGTTCTCCTTGAGGACCTCCCCGGGGTCGGGAAAACGCTGATATCGAAGACGATTGCACAGTCCATTAAGTGCGACTTCAAGCGGATCCAGTTCACGCCGGACCTGTTGCCGAGTGACATCACTGGCACGTCAGTTTTCGACATGAAGGAAAGCTCGTTCGAGTTCCTGCCCGGACCGATCTTCGCAAACATCGTCCTCGCAGACGAGATCAATCGCACAGGCCCGAGGACTCAGGCCGCATTGCTTGAGGCGATGGCCGAGTTTCAGGTGACGGTGGAGGGTGAAAGCCGTGCGCTTCCATCTCCCTTCCTTGTGATCGCCACCCAGAATATGGCGGAGAGCCACGGCGCTTTCCCGCTGCCCGAATCGCAATTAGACCGATTTCTTATCTCGATGGGCATGGGCATGCCGGGCCCGGAAGCCGAAGCCGAGATCCTGGCCAGATCTCAGAACGGAATACCTGCGGCAAAGGAAGTCTTGACCGGGGAACGCGTTGTCGAGATGCAGGAGATCGTCAGCGGAGTGGAAGTCTCCGCACCGGTACGTCAGTACATGGTCAACGTGATCCAGGCGACACGGATCGCAGACGGTGTGCAGTTCGGCGTCAGTCCCCGAGGGGGCGCGGCGTTGCAGCGAGCTCTCGCGTGAACGAGATCAAACTGGCGTTCAAAAACGTCAAACTGGAAGAGGCGGCGGAAGGGGCCTGATTTCGGTCATATCGTCCTGACGCGTCCCAATATAAACCCCTACCAGCCCTGATCAGGTCCGAAAGACTCTGACCCCAAAATAAAAACCGCACGCGGTTAGATGCCGGCGCGGGTCTTGCCAAGTACTTCCGGGTTGATCACGACATCCGGCATCTCTCCATTCAGTACCCGTACGACCTCGCGGGCCGTTCGTTCCTCAAGCTCTATGGTCGATGCCTGTGAGAAGAACGCCGTATGCGGTGTAATGATGACGTTTTCGAATGCGTAAAGAGGATGATCGTCCGGCGGGGCTGTCTCCTCCAGCACGTCCAATCCCGCTCCCCCGATCTCGTCCCTGCCCAACGCCTCCACGAGCGCCGACTCATCAATCAAAGGGCCACGGGCGGCGTTAATTAAGAAGGCGTCATTCTTCATCAATCGGAACTCGGCGGCGCCCATCATCCCCGTTGTTTCCGGGAGTAGCGGGGCATGGAGCGTTACGAAGTCGGAGGCCTCCAACATCGAATCCATCGAGGTCATTTGCACGCCTTCTGGAGCGTCTGATTGCCCAATAAATGGATCGTGCGCCAGGACCGTCATGCCGAAGACGCGTGCGCGTTCGGCGACAGCGCGACCGATCCGGCCCATCCCGGCGATGCCCATCGTCTTATCTCGCAGCCGGTGCATCGTATCTGTAAGTGACACGGACCCCCAGCCGGATGATTTGACCATTGAGCTGTGCTTGACGATCTTGCGGTTGAACGCAAGTACCATCGCCATCACATGATCGGCCACCTCGTCGATGCAGTAATCGGGGATGTTGGTCACAACGATCCCAAGCTCAGTGCAGGCGGCGATATCCAGGTTGTCCACCCCGATGCCATAGCGTGACGCCACCTTGCAGTTTGGCGCGTTCTGTAGCACCGATGCCGGAACCTGAGCGAAGCAGAACATGATGGCGTCCACATCAGCGGCGAGCCTGGCCAGAGTCTCCACAGACGAGTCAGGCGCCACTATCGGCTCGATGCCCGCGGCCTTCAGGATCGCCGTCTCGGCGTCTATGTTCGGCCAAGTGTAGTCGGTAATCAGGACTTTGCTCAAGTCACGTTCCTTTTAGAGCTACTGGTCGATAGCGATGCCTGCGGCGCTACAGGGTAGCGCGAAAATTATCCCGAGGCTTGTCATACGGTCAGCCATGTTGTGCCGGTGCGGAACGGAGATCAATCAGCGATGCTTACCTCGGCCGGAATGATGCCCAGGTTTTCGCAGGTCTGAGCGACTACGGCGGCGCGGTTGAGCGTGTAGAAATGCAGCTCGTCCACGCCTTCCAGCATCAGCCGATGGGTGAACTCCGTTGCCACACTGACCGCCACGCTCAGACGGGCCTGCGTCCCGTTCCCGGCCCTGCCGAATCGTGAAACAAGCCAGTCCGGCACGCTCGCTCCGCAGCGTTTGGCGAACCGGCTCGTGCTCACGATGTCCACGATGGGCATGACGCCCGGGACAATCGGTGCCGTGATACCGGCGGCACGGGCGCGGTCGATAAAACGAAAGTACATGTCGGGCTCAAAGAAAAATTGCGTAATTGCACGCGTGGCGCCGGCGTCTAACTTCCGCTTCAGATTGTCCAGATCCGCCTCAGCGCTGACAGCCTCTGGATGAGGCTCGGGGTAGGCGGCAACCGTGATCTCGAAATCGGCCACGCGTTTAAGCCCGGCAATCAGATCGGACGCGTAGTGATAGCCGTCGGGATGTGGCTCATACCGGTCCGTGCCCGCCGGTGGGTCGCCCCTCAGGGCCACGATGTGCCGAATCCCGGCATCCCAGTAGTCACGCGCCACCTCGTCAACCTCGTCGCGCGACGCGCCGACGCAGGTCAGATGTGCGGCGGGAGGAATGTCACTCTCCGCCAGCATTCTCCGGACAATTTGATGTGTACGCTCACGAGTGCTCCCGCCGGCTCCGTAAGTTACCGACGTGAAGCGAGGTCCGTACGGCTCAAGACGCTTAAAAGATCGCCAGAGAGTGCGTGCTGCGTGGGGCGTGCGTGGGGGAAAGAATTCGAACGACACCAACGGAAGCCTGCGGGTTGTAGAGGTCAACTGGCCGCCTCCACTGAATCGGGCTCCGACCTGGAATCTGACGTAGCTGATCCCTCGTGTGACGCCAGCCAGACGTTCACCGTCAAAGGATCGCCTTTCAGCGTTCTCGTCAACTCAGATCCCAACCCGGCGACCTCGCACCATGCCGAGACCTCTTCGTCAGCAAGACCTAGTCTGTGGTGCGCGTGTTCCTCGATGAGGATGTTTTGCGTGTGAGGGGCGAAGTCGATCACCACGAGGCGTCCGCCCGGGCGCAATACTCGGGACGCCTCTGCGATGGCGGAAGCAGGGTCCTCTGCGTAGTGCAACACCAGGTGGAACACGACGGCGTCCTGGGAGGCGTCGTCAAATGGCAGTTCGTACATGTCACCGTGACGGACCTGGCAATGCTCAAGGCCTGGTTTACCCAGATTCACGCGCGCAACGGCCAACATTTCGTGAGACAGATCGATGCCGACACCATTACGGATGTCTGGGGCCATCACCTCAAGGATTCGTCCGGTGCCGGTTCCGATGTCCAAAAGATCTGAGACGTCACCGCCCCCGAGTAGATCGCGAACACACGCTTCCACTTCCGCCTCCGGGACATACATGGAACGTATCTGGTCCCAGCGAGGAGCGTTCTCACGGAAGTAGGACGCGGCCGCATCAGCGCGTGCTTCCTTGATCTCTTCCAATCTCTCCTGGTCACGCAGGTAAACAGGATCGTTTTCGGGAATCAGGTCTACGATGGCCTTACCCAGGAGCGGTCCATTGGGGCCGCTGGAAATCCTGTAAAACGCCCACTGACCCTCTCGGAATCGGCTCAAGAGTCCGGCCTCAACGAGCAACTTCAAATGACGTGATACACGCGGCTGGCTCTGTCGCAGGATCTGCGTCAGCTCGGTCACCGTGAGCTCGGCATGGGCGCACAGGGTCAACAGGCGGAGCCGTGTCGGCTCTCCCGCTGCCCTCAGTCCCGCCAGAAGCTGTTCCATGGGTCGTTCACTTATCCCCGGATTGCCGGAATTGGTGACGATTGATCAAGTACGTGCATATAAACATTTCCTTATATGTTGGTCAAGCTGAATCGAAAACACGTTTGCAACCGGTTCGTCTCGCAGGGAAACGGGATCAGGCTGACGCCAGGTCTTGCTTCATGGGCTTGAACTGACAGCCCTCCACGAACAGGTCAAAGAAGTCAGGCATTGTCTCAAGCTCAACGTGCTCAATGTCGCGTGTGAGCAGTTCGATTTCCTTGCGCTTGACCCGGGACGTGAGCATGATTGTCGCGCCTTCCAGCGCGGCGTTCCCGACCTGCGAAACGCGATCCGTCGAGACGTTGGCGATGAAGCCAATGTCGCGGGCGTTGTCAACGTCGATGTAGTTGGCAAAACCACCGGCGAGGTACATGCGCGTCAATTTCTCCGGTGAAGTCCCGTACTCACGGAGGACGATCCACTGACCGCAGTAGTTGGCGGCCTTCGCCTGTGCAAGCGCGCTCATGTCAGCGCGTGAGATCGTGATGCCACGTTCGGGCACAACGTCAAACTCCGACGCGCCGTCTTTCAGTACGCCGAGTTCGTTCATGGTTTCCGTTCTGACGAGCTCCGCCAGCAGGTCCACCAACCCCGAGCCGCAGATCCCTTCCGGCACTGCGTCGCCGATCGTGTCGAACTCCACACCGCCGTTGACGATGCGGACGGACTCGATCGCGCCGTCGTAGCCGGGCATGCCAAATTTGACCTCGGCGCCCTCGAACGCCGGCCCGGCGGGACAGGACGCGGCAAGCATGCGGTAACGGTTTCCGACGATTACTTCTGTGTTGGTGCCGATGTCGACAAGTGCAACGACGTCTTCAGATTCATCCATGCCGATGGCGAGTATGTCTGCCGCTATGTCGCCGCCGATGTGGCTTCCGATGAGTGGAGCACCGTAAACGTTGGCGCCCGGGAATATGCGCAGGTCCAAGTCGCGTGCCTTCACGTTCAACGCCGTCGTCTCACGCTTGCCCGCCCTGAACTCCTCTTCCACGAGTGACCGGTAAGGTTTCTCGCCAATCGACTGCACGTCAAGTCCGAAGAACAGCTCCCGCATCGTGGAGTTGCCCACAATGACGGCCTCGTATATGTGAGGGCGACGAATTCTCAGGTGCCGGACCATGTCCCCGATCTCGAAATTGATCGACGACATGATCACTTGACCAAGCTCACCCTGGTACTCGCCGCTGTCGTACGTGATGCGGCGCATCGTGTCGCTGCCGCCAAACCTTTGCGGGTTTTCGAACGACCCTGTATGGAGAATCTCGCCCGATTCCACGTCGACAAGATTCAGCACAACGGTCGTGGTGCCGACGTCGATCGCCAGACCGTAGATGTGGCCGCGGTATCGGTCGATCACCTCGCCGTCGAACACCACGTCGTCTCCGACGCGTGTGGTCAACGGGTCT
Source organism: Dehalococcoidia bacterium (assembly GCA_046583455.1). Classification (GTDB taxonomy): domain Bacteria; phylum Chloroflexota; class Dehalococcoidia; order Lucifugimonadales; family Lucifugimonadaceae. The sequence continues at coordinate 59,215 of JAYGCG010000094.1, forward strand.
AACGTCACATTGCGCGACACCGTACGGGTCATGATCCGTGGCTGCCGGCGCAGTACGGCGAACTCGATATCGGCGTCCGGGTCTTTGACCACCGCCTGACAGGCAAGTCGGTAGTTCTCGTTCAGCAGAAACTGCTCGGACTCGGTCGGATCGTTGAGCGCCTCGGCCCCGCGTTTCACCTCTACGATGCATTCGTGGCACTCGCCGGTCCGCCCGCACGAGGTAGGCACGCGTACGTTCAGTGCGTCTGCGTAGTCGAAGATGCTCTGATCGGCGACAAGTTCAAGAATCTGGTCGCCGTGATGTAGGGGAGACATTGGTTAGTCAGTTTCTCGCTGAGGTGTGTTGAGTAAACCGCTGTGGGCGTTCTTTGAATGCTTGGGATTTCAAGAGCCGGTGGAAGAGGCCTAGGTTTCCCACGCCGACCGGTAATCGATCTCATCACTGCCGGTGCAGATCGCCTTTTCGCCGACGACTTTGAAGAACTGATTTCGGCAAGGGAACTTCGCCGTGCACCGTGACTTTGCGTCCTTGTACGGGCAACGGGTCTGGCCGGGAGTGGCGGCGGTCTCAGAGATATCGGAGTAGATATCCATGAGCCGTGACATGCTCGTCCGCAATCGATCCGAGTCCACCGATTTCTTCGGAGGGAGATTGTCTTTTGATTCCGCCATGTTGACCTCCTCCCTGGATCAGGGTTGGCCAATGTCTTGCCGTCGATTATCTATGTGGGAGCGCTATTAGGCGCTTGCAGCCCTGACCATAGCGATCAACTCTTTAGCCTTTTCCACACACGTGATGGCGTTGTCCGCATATCCGTCTGCGCCCATATCGTCCGCAAATTCTTGCGTTACAGGAGCGCCGCCGGTCATGAACTTGTACTCGTCGCGTAGTCCCATGTCTTCAAATTCGATGATCGTGCGGCCCATGTTCGGCATCGTAGTCGTGAGCAGGGCGGACATCATCACAAGGTCTGCGCCGTTCTCTTCAGCGGCCTCCATGAACTCGTCTGGCTTCGTGTCTACGCCGAGATCGTGCACAACGAATCCAGCCCCCCGCATCATCATGATGCAGAGGTTCTTGCCGATGTCGTGAAGGTCGCCCTTTACGGTCCCGAAAACGGCGGTGCCGATCGGCTCCACACCTGACGCCGAAAGGATCGGGTCGATGTGCGCCATTCCGGCCTTCATAGCCCGTGCGGCGATGAGTACTTCAGGGACGAAGATGATGTTGTCTCGGAACTTGACGCCAACGACGGCCATCCCCGAGATCAGTCCTTCGTCGAGGACATCGTTGGCCTCACGGCCTTCGCCAAGCGCTCTTTGCGTAAGCTCGTCAACGGCGTGATGATCGCCGGTAATGAGGCTGTACGCCATCTCCTGCATGAGTGCGTCGCCCGCTACGATCTGCTCGAGGATCATTTCACGCTCGTCTTCACGCGTGACGTACTCGAACTCTTTAGCGAGGCCTTCATGAACGATTGGCAAGTTTGAATCTCCGATTGAACCAGGTTAGACGCCATGTACGTAATAAGGCGGCTTAGATCAAGCGATATAGATACATAAACATATCGTTATATATCTGTCAATGCAGCGTTACCGCGCATTAGACCGGGTACTGGCACCCGGTCTGCCGATAGTTAGGAGTTAGAGGCGCTCGGCGCTCCAGTCTTTGACCGCGTCCGGGATGGCCAGAAGGTTCTGGAGTTTCGTCTGGAGAGGGATGGCGCACTCCGGAGCGATCATCTGCACCCCCGCCTCAAGGCAGGCGTACACCTCTTTACGGACCTCATCAGGTCCGCGTGAGTAGAGGGTTTCAGGATTGTTGATGTTGCCCACAAGGGCGATCCCGCCATCGACTGCGTCCATCGCCGCCTGCGGGTCGTTTCTGGAGTCGAAGTGGAAGGCCGCCATGCCTGTTTGTGCGATGTACGGCATGCGGTCCAGCGTCTGGCCGCAGATGTGGAGGATGAGTGGTGCGTTGATTCGCTCCGCCATCTCCGTGTGGATATCTTGCAAGAAGCGTTTGTAGTACTCGCCGGACACAAGGTCTCCGGTGGCGTGGTCGGGGACGCAGATGGCGTCCGCACCGGCGGCGATCTGGGCATCTGCGAACAGGTACGTCGCCACCTTGAGCTTGTCCAGGATTCGCATCGTCATGTCGGGGTCGTCGATGGTCATCAGGAGGAAGGTCTCGACGCCGAACACGTGGTAGGCGAGCGTCCACGGTCCCATGGACTTGCCGATGATTGCGACCTCGTCACCGAACTGCTTTTTCAATATCTCGATAGCGCCCGTGATGCTCTTCATGTCACGGTGCTCAAGGAAGTCGGCCGGGATCTTGACGTCGGCTTCACCCTTCCATATCGGGTTGGCCATTCGGACGGTCGGCCAGTTGTCCTTCTGCTCCCACTGCATCTCGCAGCCGAGCGCAGAGGACTCCTGGATGATGGTGAAGTAGGGCTGTATGGAGTCGAACCCGAGTTCCGTGTAACCGGTCGCCGCCAGCTGTGCGTTCAACTCTGGATCCCGGCAGGCGTCCGGAAACGGCGCGTCCACCATATCCATCAGCTCGACCGTTGCGACGTTGGTCGGGTTGGATACAGGGGTTCGGTCCACCGGCAGACCGGCAAGCGCGTTCATCACGCGTTCCTTGGACGTCATGGTGTCTGCATATGGCATTGGAGTGGCCTCGATCCCCTAGTTTAAGTTCCGGGGTTTAAGTGCTGGCGAACCCAAGCGTGGATGTCGTCATCTGGCCGCGTAGAGCGTCGGCCTCCATCGCGTCTTCGACGGCGCTGATGTTTCGGGAGTAGGGCAGTATCAGACGAGCCAGACCGTCGTGGCGCTGGCCGCAACTGAACGTGATGGTCGAGTCGTCCAGCTTGTCCATCTCTCCATAACGCACGAACCCGGCGATTATGGCTCGAAGGCGTAGCGCTGGGTTTTTCGCCTCGCCGGTCGTCGAGATACGGTACACGTAGCGGTTACCGTCCTGTTCGCCCGTCATATCGATCGTCAGATTGCTCTTGGAGTCTTTGATCTGGAGCTTTTCCGGCCGATCGCGTTCTGCCGTGCGTTCGATGGCAGCGGTGGTCAAAAACTTGAGCGGACGGGTGTGGACGTGTCCGCAAGGGAAGCGCAGCCGATTCCAGGCATCTGCGATCTCCATGCCGCCGAGCTTGACCAGCCGGTCCACGATATCTCGTATGCGGTCATCCACGCCAGGTCGTCGGCTGAAGGTCCACACGGTGGAAATGCCTTCGCGTTCGTACAGCCCGACGCTGATGTCGTGGAAGTTTGGATCCATCGGCACCAGCTCCACGCAGTCGCCGTAGCGGGTGACTACTTCGCGTGCGCTGAGTAGTTCTAGCGTTGTCATCTGGAGATGGAACCTCTGATCGTGTTACCCCGTGTTTAGCCTTTAACGGCTTCTACAAGGGATTTTATGTGGTCTGGCCCGGTACCGCAGCACCCGCCAAGTATGTTGATACCAAGTCCATGCAGCGTCTTGAAGTGTTCAGCCATGAACTCAGGCGTCTCAGGATAAACGATCTCCATATTGATGATCGCAGGAATACCGGCGTTTGAGTGCACAAGCATGAAGCCGTCATCCACGGCGCGCATGAGCTGTGCGATTTCAATCATTCGCTCGATGCCGTTGCCGCAGTTGGTGCCGACTACGTCTGCCCCTGCCTCTCGCAGCTTTTTTACGCCGACTTCGGGTGTGATGCCCATCATCGTGAAAAATCCGCGGGGTCCAGGGTCGTACACCATCGTGGACATCACGACGAGGTCTGTGTTGTCCTTGGCGGCCTTCACGGCCAGGGTGGCTTCTTCGATAGCGGTCATGGTCTCTATGACGACGCCGTCAGCGCCGCCCTCGGCGAGCGCTGTGATCTGCTCTACAAAGGCGTCGTACATCTCCGTCTCGGACACCGGCCCAAGCGGCTCAAGGAACTCTCCCGTCGGGCCAACAGAACCAATCACGAAGGCGCCGGGAGGGGCGACCGAGCGTGCGTGTTCCGCGGCAAGACGGTTGAATTCAGACACCTTGTCTTCATGACCGTACTTTTTGGTCATGAACTTCGTCCCACCGAACGAGTTGGTAAGGACCATCTCTGAACCGGCGTCGAAGTAACGCTTTGCCATCTCTTTGATGGTGTCCGGGTGACTGACGTTGAACTCTTCAGGGCAACCGCCCGGCTCCAGTCCATGTTCCTGGAGATACGAGCCTGTGGCGCCGTCAGAGATGATCGTGTCGCCCCGTTCGAGGCGTTCGAGAAGTGTTGGGGCAGATGTTGAAGTCATTGGGTTCCAATTTGCCGCTGGCGTCGCCCGAACAATTTCGGGTACATGATCAGCGCGTCTTTAGCTACAAGAAGTTTGGTCGAGTGGGCGCCTGATTCAAGAGTGCTTAGCTCTTGATCCAGCTATCTATCGCCCCCGGCGATGGGTCTCGTTCGCCGGCGTTCGCAAGGTCCCGAATCCGGGCCACGAAATCGTCAGGAAAACCGTCGTTGAATCGCTGAGCTATAGCCGCGGCGGCTTCCTTTGGCGGTGCATCCACTTCGCCGTAATCCTTGAGTTCCCATGAGTCCAGGTAGTCGTCGGTACCGGCGCTGCCGTCAAACATGGCGATCGCGTCGGCGGCTTCCTGAAATCGGGCGTCGAGTGGATGTGAAATAGTTCCCCCCTCGTCGCTTGCCTGAACCGTGACGGGGATTTCTTTCCAGTACATGAGGCGTACGAGCGCCAATGGAGTTCCTCCAACCGGGTGAGGGTCTAAATGATTAATCCAGGCGTCCGTCGCGGAACGCTTTAATGTAGTTCATGCAGTAGTCGTCGTTGCCTTTAAGCATGTCCATCGCGAGCTCTACAGGCTCGGAGTCGAGGTCCAGATCCAGCACCTTCTGGATAGAGGTCGGGATCGGGTCAATAATCCCGCTGTCCAGCCCGCTCTCGATCGCCAGGTGCAGGAAAACGTCATTGACGAGCCTGCGTTTCGGCAGCCCGAACGACACGTTACTGACGCCGCCCGTGATGTGGACTTCGGGACCGTACTGCTCCCTGATAGTCGAGACGGCGTCCAGGTAGTCGTTCCCGTACTGAGAAGCGACGCCGATCGGAAAGGCGAGGCAATCGATATACACGTCGCCGAGCGGTATGCCGGCATCCTGGATGTGCACCATGAGTTGGTCGATGTTCTCCACCCGCTCCTCGGCGTTGTCCGGCATTCCGGACTCTCCCGCGGCCGTGACGATCACGCGCCCATTGTTTTCCGTCACAAGTTTGATCGTGTCGAGGCGTTCCAGCGCGACCGAGTTGATCATCGGCCTGCCGGCAGCGCTGGTGTAGGCAGCCAGACCGGTCTTGATGATCTCCGGGTTTGACGAGTCGATACTTGACGGGATGGTGGAAACCGCCTCAACAGTTCTGACCAGCCACTCCATCGACTCGTTCTGGATGTCGATATAGGGGCTGACCTCGTCGACGTTCAGATCCAGGAACGAGGCACCGGCCTTCGTCTGCCGCCGCACCTCTCGATGGACGTATGCGGTACCGATGGCCTGTTCTTCGGCATCGCCGTTTACGCCCTTCCAGACGGCGATCATGAAGTGTTTGACCTGGTTCAGTCCGTAGGGCTGCTGCTTTTTGAAATGCTCCGGGATGGAGAGAAACAGGTCCTTCCCGTTTTCGTCCTTGAACGGCACGCCCTCGGTCCCGTCATCAAGCTTTCGGATACGTCGTCCGTTGAGCAGGACGATACGCGTCGTGTGAATGTTTTCGCCGATCGTTACAAAGTCGTCAGCGGATTTCAGATGGCGAGGCACAATAACTCTCCGGGATTGAAACGACCTCTGGAGGCCTTGATGTAAAGATATATAAACATTTCTTTATATATCAGTCAATCGGAGTGTCTGACAGGTTTTGTGACGGTGACTGTGCATTTATTACTGCTTGCCGACTATCTCGGTAGCGCCGTCGTACAGGTCGCGCATAGAGGTACCATGCGCCCCGTCAGAGCACGTTAGCACCGGAGTTGTACATGCCAAAATTCACGCCCATTGACCTCACTTCCTCATACAACCACCGTCGGACTGACGGATCGCCGTGGGATGAAGGAAGCGCGACCGCGGTTGCCGGATTACCGGGCGGCAACAACACCTTCTGGGGCATTCCATTTTCCGGAAAAGATGCATCGGAACCATCGATCATAGTTGCGGGGGCGAGTGGGTCGACCAGCAAGGTGGAGATTCCGATCAACGCACCAGATAACACCGGCATTTCCGGTGCTGGCGCTCAGTACGTAGTTTTCCAACATGTGTGTGACGCTCGGGCGCTCGACGACGACGGGAACGTGCGGCAACCGTATCCGCTTCAGGCAGGACGCCCGCCTGTTGCGCTCAATCCCGGCGAACTCCTTGCCGAATACACGCTGGTATACGCAGATGGATCGGAGCACACCGTCCCGGTGCGCCGTCAGTTTGAGATCAACAGCCCGCGTACACGAGGCCAGAGCACATACGCGGCCAAGGACCATCTTGAGCCGGTAGCGCTGGACTTCCGTGGCCCGTCGCCCAAAAACCTGTGGGGGCGGATGCAACTCAACGTCAACGTCGGATCGCTGGACTCCCTGACGAACGGCGAAGGCACATGGCTCTTGTTCGCGCTCCCAAACCCGCACCCGGATCGTCAGATATCGGGAATACGCGTGACGCCCACGGGCAGGGCATCGATCGGTATCGGGGCGATCACACTTTTCCACGGGAACAACCATCCGCTCCGCCACAGCAAGCTTGAGAGCGTGGCCGTGGAGCTGCCTGGTGGAGAAGGTTCCGATCCAGCATCGCTGGAGGTCGATATCGACCTCGGGACCGTTGCGCGTTCGTACGCCGTGCCTGCTTTCGACCCCGACACATGGCTGGAGGACGACCGGAAGGGCTGGGGCGACGAAGCGGGCGGCGATTCTTCGTTAGTGCTGGATATCGCAGCCAATCCTGACGCGACGCTATCTATAGGCGACCACGAGTTCGATATGTCGGACTTGCACGAATCCGGCGAAGTGACGGCGTCAGACGGGCAGGCCCGGATTCGGCTGCTCACGGCGGATCGGACCTGGGTGCACACAAAGATCATCGACGCCGCAACCGGCAAACCGGCCCCTGCGCGCATCCACTTCCGTGCGCCGGACGGACGTTACATCCCTCCGTACGGCCACCGTCATGAGGTCAACGACAACTGGTTTGAGGACTACGGCGCCGACCTCCTCCTTGGATCAACGCAGTACGCCTATGTAGACGGAACGCTCCAGGGCGAGATGCCGGTCGGCGACGTATATGTGGAGGTGGTGAAAGGCTTCGAGTACGCGCCTGTTCGCCAGAAACTCCACATCGAGCCGGGCCAACGTGAGCTAACGATCTCGTTGGAGCGCATCGCAAATACCCGCCCTGACGGCTGGGTAACGGCCGATACACACACACATTTCCTGACACCCGAAACGGCCCGGCTTGAGGCAGCCGCCGAAGACACGAACATGGTCAACCTCCTCGCAGCGCAGTGGGGCGATCTGTTTACCAACGTGGGCGACCTTACTGGCGCTCTTTCCGGGTCCTCCACGGACGAAACACTCATCTGGGTCGGCACCGAGAACCGGCAACACCTGATGGGGCACATCAACCTCCTTGCCTACACCGGCTCGCCAATCTTCCCCCTCTCCACGGGCGGACCGTCGGAGGGCTACATCGGAGATTCCGTGAAACGGGCGATGAGCGAGTGGGCGGAAGAGTGCCGGCGAAAAGACGGCGTCGTCATCGTGCCGCACTTCCCGTTCCCGGAATCCGAGGTTTATGCGGAGGTTATACGAGGCGTTATCGATGGACTGGAAATCAGGGACTTCTGGTCGCCCAGCATGGACACCTTCGCCGTGCACGAGTGGTATGCGTTGCTGAACGCCGGGTATCGAGTCGCCGCGGTTGGCGGGACTGACAAGATGTCTGCATCGATGCCTGTAGGAGGCGTGCGGACCTACGCCCACATCGGCGACGACGAGTTCTCGTTCGCTGCTTGGGGCAGGGCGGTTCGCGCAGGAAAAACTGTCACAACGTCTGGCCCGATCCTCACATTCACCGCCGAAGGACAGGTCCCCGGCGATGAGATCAAGATTGGCCAGGGCGGAGGGACCGTCCACGTGGAAGTGTCCGCTATATCTGCCTCCCCGATTCACACGCTGGACATCGTGTTCAACGGGCGCGTGATCGCGTCTGAGAGTGCCCCCGGGGGAGCGCTATCGATGTCCCTCAGCGAGGATATCCAGATCGAGGGAAGCGGCTGGCTGGCCGCTCGTTGCGGCAGCGAGAACGTCGCCTGGCACGTGTGGCCGGTCAACATGAATGCGCATACGTCACCGGTGTATGTGGTTGAGCAGGGCAGCGAGCTGTTCCAGCAATCTGCGGGCGAGCACCTGATAACGGTGATGCAGGGCGGGCTGGAGTGGCTCGACACGCTGGCCATCCAGGAAAGCCCGGAGCGCCACGAGACTATCAAGAAGGTGTTCCACGACGCCATCCACGATGTGAACGGAAAAATGGAGCGCCACGGGCACGGTCCGGGTGGGCACACGCACTAGGCCGGCGTACTCACTTACCGCGGCGGTATGGGGTTGACCGCCCTGAGCTCAGTCCACCAGCGCGATCGCCTCTATCTCAAGCAGGTACTCCGGCCGGGCGAGTGCCTGGACGCCGATCAATGTTGTGGCTGGTGAGTTTTCGCCGATGTAGTCGGATCGGATAGCGAATAGTGAGGGGAGTACGGAGGGATCGAAATCGACTATCAGGGTCGTCATCTTGACCACGTTGTCGAAAGTAGCGCCCCCGGCCTCCAGTGCGATGCGAAGGTTCTCGTATATCTGGCGCACCTGGGCCTCAAAATCGCCGACGCCCACGACATCGCCGGCGGGATCGGTGGAGACGTGTCCCGCGATCCACAGAGTCGTACCGCCCGAAGCGCGTACGACATGGTGGTAGGACGGCGGTGTATACAGGCGGTCCGGGTTGATGGGTTCGATCTTCATTCTGTTCTACTCCTTCGGTATCACTGTGAGTGCAGTGTCCTGAGGCTCTCGAAGGATCGGGTTCCACAAGAACACTGCCTTTGGGCTCCGGGCCTTCTCCCTCACCCCAGCCCTCTCCCGCTGGGAGAGGGGGTCTGATACCTCTTCCTCCAACACGGCCGCGTGACGTTAGGCGGTCACGGTCTGGCGGGACTCCCAGCCACGAATAAAGTCTCGCGCCTGGACCATCGCCGACATCGGCGACGGCGTCGTCAGCTTGAACTCGATGCCAAGCCCGCCGTCATACGGCAGCGACACGAGCGTCTCCAGGAAATCGTTGATGACCGGCGCCTTCAGCACGCCGTCAAACAGCGCCACGTGATCGTCGAACTCGCCGTGGTTGTCGTCGATGTGGACGTAGCCCAGGCGATCCCCGGCGTTCCGGATGCTCTCGGACGGGCTCTCTCCCGTGATCAGGCAGTGGCCGAAATCGACCAGGACGTGGACGTTCTCGTGCTCGGACTTCTTAACGAACTCAAGGCACGCCGCGTCGGAGGGGATTGAGCGACCCGGGTGCGGTTCTATACAGAGCTTCACTCCCGCCGAGGCCGCGTGATCGCCGAGCGCCCGTATGGAGTCCAGGAAATGCGAGTCGTCTGCCGGGTACTCCGAAGGCGTGACCATGTACGCCCTTTTCACGCCGAGAGCAGCCGCCTTATCGATGTTGCCAAACATGAGATCGAGTACGGGTTGCGCGTTGGGCCCAGTGATGTCGTCGAG
>JAYGCG010000042.1:0-5410 GCA_046583455.1 Dehalococcoidia bacterium
TCAGCCCCGTGGACTCTGCTGGACTATTTCCCGAAAGATTTCCTGATATTCATCGACGAGTCGCACATGACCCTGCCGCAGATACGCGGCATGTTTAATGGTGACCTCGCACGTAAATCAGTACTCGTTGAATACGGTTTCAGGTTGCCGTCCGCGATCGACAATCGGCCCCTTTCCTTTGACGAGTTCCAGGAGCGCGTCAATCAGATCGTGTACGTGTCCGCAACGCCCGGGCCGTATGAGGATCAGCACGAAGAGCAGCGCGTTGAGCAGCTGATTCGGCCGACCGGGTTGCTTGATCCGACTATCGAGGTGAAGCCGACCGCCGGACAGATCGACGACCTGATGGACAACATCAAGGAGCGGGTCGATCAGCATCAGCGGGTTCTCGTAACGACGCTGACGAAGCGGATGGCGGAGGAACTATCTCAGTACCTGCTGGAGATGGGGGTCAGGACGCAGTATCTGCACTCCGACATCGACACATTTGAGCGCACGGCGATCCTGCGAGACCTGCGGCTCGGTGTGTACGACGTGGTGGTGGGGATCAATCTTTTGCGGGAGGGGCTGGACCTGCCGGAAGTGTCGCTCGTCGCCATCCTCGACGCCGACAAAGAGGGCTATCTGCGGTCCAACACGTCGCTGGTGCAGACCGTCGGCCGTGCGGCTCGTCATGAGCTGGGCCACGTGATCATGTACGCCGACGTTATGACGGATTCGATGCGAACGGCGATCGATGAGACGGAGCGCCGACGTGTTGTGCAGGACGCTCACAACAAGGCAAACGGCATCGAACCGGCGTCGATCATCAAGGAAGTCCGGGACATGACGGACCGCATGCGCAAGGTCGCAGAGACAAAGGCGCCGTACGTGGCCGCCGAGGGTCTTCCGAAGGACGACCTGGCACGACTGGTTCGTGACCTTGAAACGCAGATGCGGACGGCGGCGAGGGACCTGGAGTTTGAGAAGGCAGCGTTGCTGCGGGACCAGGTCGTTGACCTGCGCAAGGTGATGGTTGACGCGGAGGTCGGGACATCGTCTGGCGCAGATTAATGGGCGGGCTGGCGCACGGGGTTTAGGACGAGAATTGAACTCTCATCTGGTGGTCGTAGTCGCCATTTTCATGGCGATTGTCGTCGCTTGTGGCGGATCTGGTGAGAAGCAGGTCTCCCCGGCGCTTCGGGCGGCGGCGCTTACAACTCCAGAAGCAACGGCTGTGGCTCATGTGGACACCGGCGTTCCCTTGTACTGCGTCACTGCTGAGCGGCACACCCTCCAAGACATAACGACAACACCGTCTAGCCCGTACTTTGTCCAGCATCCGGAATCAGACGGACCATCCGCTCCGACCGTGATCTTTATGCCGGGCGGCGTTGGCAGTCGGAACATTTCTCAGCGTGTGTGGGCGAACTACCTGTCGAACGGCGAGGGTACGGACCAGTTCCGGCTGGTAATCCCCTACTCAGGCGGTATCGACCTGATTGACGACGCCACGCGGGTATTCGGAATCCTGGACGAGGTGCTGGCCTGTTATGGCGGCGACCCGTCTCGGGTCCACATCGCCGGGACATCTAACGGCGGGCTTGCCGCTTACGCCCTGATGCTGGCGTCGCCCGATCGTTTTGCCACCCTGCTGGGCGCGCCCGGGGCGTTCCCGACACAGGACTTAGAGTTGCTGTCTGACGCTCTCAGTGGCAAGCGCGTCTTCAACGGCGTTGGCGAGGCGGACATCGGCTGGATGACCGGCGTCAAGGCCACCCATGACCAGCTTGTGGCATTGGGGGTCGACTCCCGGTACGTGGAGTTTGCGAGCCAGACGCACCAGGTGACCCCGGAGTTCGACGAGAGTGTGTGTTTTGAGTTCTGGTTGGAGGAGTGACGGTTATCGCGAGCAGATACTGAAGTTGTCGAGTTCCTGTGCGGGCGGACCAAGGCCCTCCCCTACGGCAAGCGGGATGGCGCACGTGGGTCTCGGCAGATTATTGGCGCGTTCTCCAGACGGACGTGGGCGGGGCAAGCGCCGCCCCTACGGGTTTTCGCAATTATTTCTCGCGCCTGATTCCTGAGGTTCTCGAAGGATGGGCGGGGGCGAGCCGCTGCCCACCCCTACTGTGATGCCGCAGAACAACCGGAAATCCTCTCCCAACGCGCCCTTCTGGCCTGTATCATTCGACCCCATGACGTTTAATCATGGATCGCCTGGTAATTTGACGTCCGCCACGATCGACCCTTCATGCTGATCAGCCGGTTGCGCGGTCGCTCCTCGGGCTGGCTAATCGTCGCCGGCGCGGCGCTCGTGTTGTTCGGCGCTGCCGGTAGTCGATTCTCGTTTGGCGTGTTCCTGATCCCGATGACCGAAGAGTTCGGGTGGTCTCGTGGTTCCCTGTCCGGGGCGTTGGCCATCGCCGGTCTTGCGACAGCATTTTTACGCCCCGTCGCCGGGTACCTCGCCGACCATTACGACCCGGTCAAGATGGCGTTACTTGGCATGGCGATGGCCGGTGTCGCACTGTTCGGCCTGTCACAGATCCAGCAGATTTGGCAGCTCTACGCCCTCTTCCTGTTGATGGGCTCGGGCTTCACGCTCTCATCGCCGGCCACGATGACAAAATTGATCAGCTCCGTATTTACAAAACGACGGAGCCTTGCCCTCTCCCTTGCCGGTAGCGGCTCGGCGATCGGCGAAACAACGCTCGTTCCGCTTTCCGCCGTGGTTCTAACCCTGGGCGGGTGGCGGTCGGCTTACATCGTGCTCGGCGCCGTTCTTGTGATCCTGATCATCCCGGCCTCATACCGGCTGTTGAAAACAAGGTTTGTGCCGGAAGTCGACGATCGTGATCTGGAGGCTATGGCCCAAGCCAATCAGAAATCGGGCAAGGGACCTGCGTGCGCATGGATGCCGGACGACGGGATGTCCTTGAAACAGGCGGCAAGGACGCCGATGTTCTGGGCGTTATCGTTCGGATTTTTCACCTGAGGCTACACAATGGGCTTCGTGAACGCCCACTTTATTGCTTACGCCGAGGGACTTGGCGCGGGCCCTGTGCTTGCGGCGAGTGCGCTGGCGACCGTCGGGGTCACCGGGGTGATCGGAGCGCTGATATTCGGCAACCTTGGGGATCGCTACAACACACGATATGTGCTCGCCGTGGCGTACAGCTTCCGAGGCATCGGCTACGGAATTCTCCTGCTGGCAGGCTCTTTGTGGGGGGCGACAATCGGCGTGATGATCATCGGTGCGTCGTGGACTACCGTCATTTCTCTGACGGGTTCGGTCAGCGCGGACCAGTTCGGGCTGAGGCGGCTGGGCACGGTGTACGGCACAATATTTGGGGTGATGCCGCTTGGCGCCGCAGCCGGTGTATGGATCGCCGGGAAGATCTACGACAGCCAGGGTTCTTACGACATCGCCCTTATGGCGGCCATGGCCGTTGGCTTGATCGCGGCCGTTGTGATCGGTCTACCCCGATACCGACAACTTGCCCCGGAGATCCAACCCACGGCGGCTACCGCGGCAACAGCGGACTAGGGATTTTTTCTTTCATCGTTAGATGGGAACAACTGCCTACGTTCAATAAGCGCGAATAATGCCGCGATAATTGCCGGAAGCTCCAGTGCTTGTTAAACTGACAGCATCGTTCAGCACGATCCGCACCCGTACGGATGCCCAAGCTTTAGGACAACTAAATGACCACCGAGCAAGAGTTGACCAAAGATGAAGTGATCGAGGCCCTCAAAGAGGTCTATGACCCGGAGATTCCGGTCAATATCGTTGACCTCGGCCTCGTCTACGATGTCGAAGTATCAGACGGCGAAGTCGCCATCGAGATGACGCTCACCGCACAGGGATGCGGCATGGGTCCATACATTGCCCAGCAGGCAGAGTGGCGTGTCGCAGAGCTCCCGGGCGTTGAAGACGTCGAAGTCGAGCTCGTCTGGGATCCGCCGTGGTCTCCGGAGCTGATCACAGAGGACGGCAAGCGGCTTCTCGGGCTGGACTAGCAGGTCGCTCACCGGCCACCGATATGAATTGACGGGGCGGTCCAGATCAGGGCCGCCCCCGTCGCGTCACCACTTATTTGCAGGACTCGTCTGAACTCACATGACCCAAAAGCCGCCGCAACGAGAGCTGACCCCGGAAGAGCGCGCCAAAGTAGAGGGCATGAAGCGCAACTGGGAGCAGAAGCGACTGGTCAACGAGCGGTTGCAGAAGATCGGCAAGCGCATCGGCGTTTACTCCGGCAAGGGCGGCGTCGGTAAAACCACCATCGCCGTGAACCTCGCCGTGATGCTCGCCCAGGAAGGCGCTCGGGTCGGGCTGTTCGACTGCGATATCGACTGCCCGAATGTGACTCGCGTGATGCGGATCACCGAGGGCCCGACTTCCGAAGACGGCACGGTGATGACGCCGCCGTCACGTTTCGGCGTGCGCGTGATGTCGATGGCGATGTTCCAGGAGAACGAGGAAGAGGCGACGATCTGGCGTGGACCGATGATCCACAACGCCATCAACCAGTTCCTGACGAACACGGACTGGGGCGAGTTGGACTACATGGTCGTCGACCTGCCGCCCGGTACGTCTGACGCACCTCTAACGGTGATGCAGACGCTGAACCTTGACGGCTTTGTGGTTGTAACGACGCCACAAGAGCTCGCAGCGCTGGACGCCAAGCGATCGATCAATATGGTTCGAAAGCTAAACTTGGACATCCTCGGTGTGGTCGAGAACATGTCGGGCGATATCTTCGGCACGGGCGCAGGCGAACAGCTTGCGGAAGAGATGGAACTGCCGTTCCTCGGCCGAGTCGCAATGCGGGCCGATTACCAGCATTCGGAAACGAAGCCGACGATTTTCACTTCGGACGCAGTCGCGGACGAGTTCCACATAATCGCTGATGCCGTGCGGAAGCGTCTTGCGGAGCTGGAGCCGGGCAACTAGGCAACGTGGGCCGGTTGACCGGTCAACGGCACTCCGTTTAACTCGCGCCATGCCACCTACCGACGCGCCGACCGGACACGGCGGAGGTCGTCTGTTCAGATCAATTAAGCGCCCGGGCTGGCGAGTTGCCCTGGCCGGCGTAGCAACGATTATTGCGATCGCCACAATTGCATGCGGCAGCAACCAGGTGGCCCCCACACCTCCACCGGACACGCCCATCCCGGCCACCGCCACGCCTCCAATCCCCACGCCGCGTCCGACGCGCGTGCCGAGGCCGACCGAAACCCCTGTTCCGCTCCCTCCACCGATAACAATCGACGGCTATCTGATCGAGACCTTTGGCGGCATCAAAACACCCGGAGACCTGGCGTTTGACGGCGAGAACGTATGGGTCGCCATCGTCGGCGACAACACCGTTTCAAAGCTGGACAGCGACGGCCAGATCATCGCCACCTATCCGGTCGGGATAAC
>JAYGCG010000106.1:0-11202 GCA_046583455.1 Dehalococcoidia bacterium
GAAACCGTATTCAACGAGTACTGATTTACGTGCGAGGTCACCATTAAACATGCCGCGTATCTGCGGCAGGGTCATGTGCGACTCGTCGATGAATATCAGGAAATCTTTCGGGAAATAGTCCAGCAGAGTCCACGGGGCTGACCCCGGGGGACGCCGTCCAAGCGGCCGTGAGTAGTTCTCAACGCCCGGGCAAGAACCCGTCTCCCGCAACATCTCAAGGTCGTAACGCGTGCGCTGCTCAAGCCGCTGCGCCTCCAGCAACTTGCCGCCGTCGTTTAGCTCCTTGAGACGCTCCCCCAGTTCTTCCTCGATATCGTCCAGAGCGTCCAACAGTCGTTGCTCGGAAGTCACAAAGTGTTTGGCCGGGTATATGTCGATCTCGTCACGGTCGCCTAGGATTTCACCGGTTAAAGGGTCGAGCACCGTGATGCGCTCAATCTCGTCGCCCCAGAACTGCACCCGCACGGCCAGCTCGTCGTACGCCGGCATCACCTCAAGCGTGTCGCCACGCACCCGGAACCGACCCCGACTGGTGTCGATGTCGTTGCGGTCGTAATGCATGTCCACGAGCCGCCGCACGATCTTGTTGCGGCCGATCGACTCGCCCTTCTTCATGTTCAGGACGAAGCTTTCGTACTCCTCCGGCGAGCCAAGGCCGTATATGCACGATACGGAAGCCACGATTAACGAATCACGTCGCGTGAGCAGCGCCCGTGTGGCGGCGTGCCTGAGACGATCGATCTCCTCGTTGATGTCCGACTCTTTCTCGATATAGGTGTCGGACCGGGGGATGTAGGCCTCTGGCTGGTAGTAATCGTAATACGAAACGAAGTACTGGACCGAGTTTTCTGGGAAGAACTCCTGAAACTCGGAGGCGAGCTGCGCCGCCAGGGTCTTGTTGTGCGCGATCACGAGGGTGGGGCGCTGCTGACGCTCGACGATCTGCGCCATCGTGAAGGTCTTGCCGCTGCCGGTCACACCAAGGAGGGTCTGGTGCTTCAACCCGTCATCCAGCCCCTTCGAGAGCGCGTCGATAGCCTGCGGCTGGTCGCCGGTGGGCTTGAAGTCCGAAACGATCTTGAAATCAGGCATAAATGTTGGCGAGGCTGGGTGGGCGCGTGCCGACCCGGGCGTAATCCCATACGCCCCTACATAAAACAGGGCTTCACTACGATTCTATTAGAGTCGCGCTAATTCGGTGTGCGGGCCGTCACAATCGCGTACGGAAACAACACCGTAGGGGCGTATGGCGATGCGCCCAAACCTCATCTACCTGCGGGAGAGGGCTGGGGCGAGGGGAAACAGCCGCCTGCAAAATCACCGTAGGGGTGGATAGTCAGGAAGTGTAGATCCTCACGTACTGATTGTCCGTGACCGCACCTGTGCCGGAGAACGTGAAGTTGGACGTGATCTTCCCGGTTGCGCCCTCAAACTCACCATCGCCCCCGGTGATGTTCCACATGATGACGCCGTGCATCACGCCTTCTTCGGGACTGGACCCCATTTCACCGATTCCGATCGTGTCGAAAGTCACGCTGCCGCGGCCGTTCAGGGTGATCGAACCGGTCTCCGTAAACCCGTCGTCCGACATCACGATTTCCGACTCGAAGATGATGCCGACTCCGTTCGGTCCTACGCCGGATGTCGCGGCCCTCATCACGCCTTCCTCGCCTTCAACAGGCGCCCCGGAACCCGTCATTTCAACGGCGAAAACGATCTCTGCCATCTGAATCGCCCTGCAGATGTCGTGTGTCAGACGATATCCGTCTGAGATACGGGCCGAGATAGCAGATAGCGTGAATACGGGAGGGCCCGGCCCCGGGTATAGGAAAAGGGCGATTGGATGTCGACCGACACCGTAGGGGCGGGGCTCGCTTCGCCCTCCGTCGGTCCTTCAAAAACCTCAAGATGCCGTGAGGCACGACCGTGCTGCAATTTCCACCATTGAGATCGGTTACCGAATTAACGCATCGATTCAGCGATTCGTATCAATTCTGACTCTGTGAACGTCTCGGAAAGAAATGCCACCATCGAGCGGCCGATTCCGTCGAGCGACCAGAATAGGATCATCAATTGCCCTGAATTTGGATCTGGGGGCAACAGAAGTACCTCACCGGTCTCTCCAGAAATGGCAATAGGATCCCCTCCGGGCGGGTCAACGCCTCGCTGCTGCTCGATGAAAAATCCATCGCCCGTCTCGGCATTTCGCCATCTCAGGACAACGTACGGGCCGGACGCTGGATGCGGCATGACATCGATAGATGCCAGTTCCAGTCCGGCTGGCAGGCAATCTGGCTCCAACACATCAAAGTCCAGATATGCCTCGGCCTCGTCGGCGGTGTCGACCAGAATGGGCGCGGTTATGGAGATGGGCGTCGCTACCGGTGTTATTTCCGGTGTCGGCCCGGAAGTGGGCGTTGGGTTGGCGGGGGTAGGCAGAGGTGTGGACGTGTGCATCGGTGTTGGAACCGATGTTGGGAGCGGTGATGGTACGGCCGTCGACGGTGGCAAAGGAGTCGGCACCGGAGTGGGGTCTGGTATCGATACAACCTGGTCAGCAGGCGCTGTCGTCGCCGTGGGCGACTCAGTACTCGAACAAGCAACCGCCAATGCGGAAACTATTGCAGCCACCCACACCGCTAACCCGATATTCAACGCCTCACCCTTCAGGCCTTCCGACACGTGCAGCGCATCACCACATTCGCTGCTCCCCGAACTCTACGACTACCCCACCCGCACCACCCACACCATCTCCCCACTGTCCTCGGTTAACGGGCCGCCGTTGAAATCGCCAAACACGTGATCGGCCACCAGCCCCGCCTGCTCCAGCATGACGTGGATTTCTGACGGATACAGGTAGCGGAGATCCACTTCAAGGTCCACCGTCCGCACTACTTCTCCGGCGTCGTTCAACTCTTCAACCGTTTGGATGCTGTGGATCGTTTGATCGATCGGATCGGGTCGATTTACCGCGCTCAAGAGGCACTGTAATCCGGTCTCCGGATTGATCGTTTCTCCCATCGAGAACGGCTCCCCCGATACGTCCGCGATCAGTTCGGCGTCCGGCACGAACAGGTTGAACGCCAGCGCGCCTCCGGGCGCCAGGTGCGCAGCGGCTCGTCGCAGCGTTTCAAGCTGTTCGTCCGGCGTCAGCGCCAGGTACAGAGTGCGGGCGGGAATGATGACGAGCGGAAATTGCCGGTCAAGCGCCAGCGTCCGCATATCGCCATGGACAAATTCAAACGAGCCGCCAGAGTCCTTTGTTGTTGCCGCTCGCTGGCGAGCCTTCGCGAGCATGGCCGTAGAAAAGTCCACACCGACCACGTCGATACCGGCGGCGGCGATACGCAGGCTTATGCGTCCGGTGCCGCAGCCGATCTCAAGCACGGGTCCACCGGAATCTTGAGCCAGCTCTACGTAGAACTCGACATCCTCGACCACGGCGGTCGAGTAAAAGACGTCATACCACTCGGCCCATACGTCGTAATCCATTGTTGGCCCAACGGGGCTTAGCCGGCCGCGGCGTACTCAGCTAGCGCCTCGTCCGGGAAGTCGGCGTTAGAGAACACCTTCTGTACATCATCGAGTTCTTCCAACGTGTCCAGGAGCCGAAGCGTCTGCTTGGCCTTGGCCTCGTCCAGCTCGACCAGGGTGTCGGGCACCATAGCAAGCTCTGCGGACACAACCTCGACACCGTCCATCGCCTCAAGGGCCGTCTTCAACGGCTCAAAGTCAGTGAACGAAGCCTTGAACTCGATCGAATTGCCTTCGATATCGAAATCCTCTGCACCCATGTCCACCGCTTCAAGTGCGATCTCTTCCGGGTCGCCGGATGCGGTCTCCACCAGAATCACGCCGGAGTTCGAAAATCCCCATGCCACAGCGCCTGCGGCCGCCAGGTTCCCGCCTGCGCGGGAGAACATCTGACGCACATCTGATGCGGTCCGGTTTTTATTGTCGGTCAGGGTCTGGACCATGATCGCCGTTCCGCCGGGACCGTAGCCCTCGTACGTGATCTCTTCCAGCTCAACACCATCGCCGGCGGTACCGGAACCCTTGGCGATGGCCCGGTCGATGTTGTCGTTTGGCATGTTTGCGGATTTACCGGACTGTATAGCAAGGCGCAGCCGAAAATTGGTCTCGGGGTCTGCGCCGCCACGGGCCGCCACGATGATCTCGCGGGCGATCTTGGTGAAGAGCTGACCGCGACGTGCATCGGTTGCAGCCTTCTTGTGCTTGATGGTGCTCCACTTAGAGTGGCCGGACATGGTGCTCCTCCCGTTTCCGAATCGGCATCGGTTTGCGGGCTTGATTGATCGAATGGCCGAGTGCGGGAAATTCTCTAATTAATAGTTGATCTTAGCAAGCTGCCAGAAATCCGGTCAATCGGATTGGACGATTGACTTGAACCTACGGGACGATGTGCCTATCGCTCCAACACCCTGAACACGACGTAAGGCTGTATGGCAATACGCCTTCCGGCCGTGGAAAACGCCGTCCCTACCGAAGGCCCTCAGGCAGGTTAACCGTCACGACGCCGTTATGGACGTCAACCTCCAGCACCACATCCGCAATCGCCGGGATCAGGATCTGGTCTTTGGACTCGATCGCGCCGGGCTTACCGACCACGTATACGTCATTGGCACCGGTGACGATGATCTCTAGCACCACGCCCAGCTCTTCGCCCTCGGTCGTACGCACCTTCGTGCCGACGATCTCGTAGTGGTAGAAAGCGCCTTCGGGTGCTTCCGGGAGGTCGTCGCCTTCCACCTCGATAATCGTGCCGCGCAACGCGTCTGCTGCACGGGTGTTACGAATCACATCAAGCTGTAGAACTGTTGCGGTTCCAGCTTTGTGGCTCTCGACGACCGTGGCCTGGCGACCGCCATCGATGTAAACAACATCGCCCGGGGAGAACCGGATTTCGCCGTCCGAGAACTGGCTGACGGCGATCGAGCCATCTGTGCCCCATGATCGGCGCACGGAAGCGACGCCTACGCGACTGGGCGTAGACGGCTCGATGGTTTTGGGAGTCCTGTTTTGCGCAGGAGGGCGGCTGCCCTGCGTGGCGCGACGCGATCCTTGATTGCCACGCGGGCGTCGATCACGACTCTGACGGGGCGACATTTCGCCGGGTACCGATTAGTCGATCTGGAGGACGATGCGCTGGTCTGACTTCACGCCAGAAACCCGCAAAAGGGAACGAATGGCCTGGGCCACCCGGCCGTCACGGCCGATGACCTTGCCCTTGTCCTCGTCGTCAACGATGAGCGTGATGAAAACGCGGTTGCCGCGTACCTCTTCCGTTACCTCGACGGCGTCGGGATTACGGACGAGGGCTCGGGCTATGTACTCGACCATCTCTTTCATTAGATCAGGCGGTCTCTTTCACTTTGTCCATGATGCCAAGCTTCTTCAGCATGTCTTCGACACGTTCGCTGGGCTGTGCGCCCTGGCGCAACCATTTGAGAGCCAGCTCTTCGTTGATCTTGATCTCGGACGGATCGGTCATCGGGTCGTAGGTGCCGATTTGCTCGATGAACGCGCCATTGCGGGCGGTGCGCTGGTCAGCGACAACTACACGGTAAGACGGGTGGCCCTTTGCGCCGATGCGGCGCAGCCGGATGCGAACCATAGAAGGAAGATATCTCCAGTTACGTTTAGAGGACGCTCGGGCGCGGCAAAAACACCATCGCTCAAGCTGTTAATCAATCAAGTGTAGATACGGCAGGTGAGGAGTGTCAACGCGAAAGAGGAGTGGAGAGAGACTGTTCACCGGGTGGAGTGATCAGTTCGGAAGGTAAGTGGGTGACCACGTTAACTGTCGTGGGAGATCCCGAACTAGCTCCGAATTCCAGCGTCGACACGCTGCAATTCGCAAGTAAATGGCGCATCTCTCCGTCAAACTGAATTCCTGCGACATAGTCGAGTATCACGTTGATCGTGCCGCCGTGTGTGATCAAGGCGATGCTCTGATGCGTCTCCCGCCGAATGGACTCGATCATCAGTTGGAACCCGGAAATCACCCTCATGTTGAAGTCGTGTCCGGAATCTCCTCCCCACGCTTCGAAATCGATCTTTGGCCTTTCACGGCCAACGATCTGATCGCCCGGGTAGTCGCCAAGAGAAATCTCGGCCATCTCCGGCAGCGTCATCGGAGTCGTTCCCAGTAACGATGCCATCGGGGCTGCGGTTTGTCGCGCCCTCAGCAAAGGACTCACATATACAGATGACACACCCAGTGTCGTGAGGTGGTCAGCTGTAAGCGCCGATTGTTGCTCTCCGATCCGGGTGAGGGCGGGATCTCCCGCGTAGCCTGTTTCTGCGCCCACCGTCTCGCCGTGGCGGACAAGATGGATTCTCTGGAATGGCGGCATGGACCGATCTTAGGACACAACTCAGGTGACCCCAAGGATCGGATGTCAGTCCTTCGGCGTAATCACCTGCTCGGCGGTATACGACTTGCCGTTGGTCAGTCGAACCGTCGCCACCAGCTTCCAGGTGGTTTCCAAGCCAATGGTGTTGGCGGGCGGACGAGGCAGCTCCTCAGGTACGGACAGTCGAACCGGGAAGGTGGCCCTATCCGGCTGAAGCGCCGTTTCGCTCAGGAACACCGCTGTGTCCAACCGATGAACGTCGGTGCTTTTCTCCCGGACCGTTTTGGGAACCATGACCGCTCCACCACGCGCTGCGACGTTACGCTGGTTAGCCCTGCGGTCCGGGATCATGACCGTGCTTATGCGCACGATCTCAAACTCCAGCACAACGGAAATGCTGGCTTCAACGACGTGCGCGACTTTGTTTTTTGGCGTGACTTCGACGATGGCGTCAATTTCGCGACCCGGTTCAAACGTGCGCCGACGCAGGTCATCAACGAACTCGATCTTGATCGGTGCTGGTCTTATAGTCTCGACCGCCGATCTGATGAAACGTCCTACCACCGCTGTCCTCTTCTTTTTACAACCACTTTGAACCCGGCATCCCCGGGCTAATTACTTTGCGTGACTACTTGCTCAACGGTATACACCTTGCTGTCGGTCAGTCGAACCGTCGCCACCAGCTTCCAGGTGGCTTCCGAACTAATGGCGCTGGTGGGCGGACGAGGCAGCACTTCGGGTACGGAGAGTCGCACCGGGAACGTGGCCTTTCTGGGTTGGAGCGCACGTTCGCTCAAGATAACTTCAGTATCCAGGCGGTGGACATCTACGGTCCTGGTTTGAACAGTTTTCGGTCTTACTGCCGGTACATGTGACCCATGGATGGCCGCTTTGCCGTCCGCCACCATAATCGTGCTGATGCGTACGATCTCAAACTCCAGCACAACCGAAACGCTGGCCTCAACGACGTGTGCGACCTTGTTCTTCGGCGTGACCTCGACAATCACGTCGATATCGCGGCCCGGCTCGAAAGTGCTTCGCCGCAAATCCTCGACGAACTCAATCTTGATCGGTGCTGGTCTGATCGTCTCGACCGCTGACTTAATCAATCGACCTAACACTGCTGGCCTCTTCTTTTTGCAACCACTTTGAACCCGGCATCCCCACGCTAGTTACTTTGCGTAACTACTTGCTCAGCGGTAAGCACAATACCGTCGCTCAACTCAAGCTCGGCGACGATCTTCCAGCTCGTGATGGAGCTGACTGCGTCATCTGGCGGGCGAGGCAGATCTTCCGGGACCGATAGTACTGCCGGATATGTGTATCGGTCTGCTTCGATCCTCTCATCGGCCAAGATCTCCACGGCGTCCATGCGGTGAGAATCGACGCTTTTGGTCTTGATCGATTTTGGGACTGAGGCCGTCAACTGCATTCCCGCGCCCACCGAGACCGCATTAGTGTGAATCCGCTCGATTTCGAATTCCAGAACGAGTGTGAGGCCGCACTGCACCACATGCACCGCATCGTTTCTTGCCGTTATCGCGACAACAACCTTTATCTTGCCGCCGAGGTCAAACGTGCGCTGCCGCAAGTCCACGAGGACATCGAGGCTGACGGGCGGTGGCCGGACCATCTCGACAGCGGATTTGATGATTCGACTCAACATCGTCGAACTCCTAACAGCGCCCGGTACGTCTGACGGCGGTACCGAGTCCGCCATCACCCTGCTGTACTGCGGCCTACTTGGCCCGGGCGATATCCAGAGTCTACCTAAACCGTCAGCCCGGCGTGCTCCGGCAGCCCAAGCATCAGGTTCATGTTCTGGATCGCGGCACCGGATGCGCCTTTGCCCAGGTTGTCAATCTGGACAATTAGCAGGACATGTCCGAGGGCGTTCGGGACCACCGAGATGTCCAGCCCGTCATTGTCGTTCCGTGCCTGGGGATCGAACGCTGGGTCTGAGTAGGCAAGCGCATCGTCTATAGATACAACGTTGACCAGCGGCTCTTCCGCATAGCGTTCGCTCAGAATCTTCCAGATCGTCTTGGCGGACGCGTTCTTCTGGATTACCGACTTGTGCAGGGGAATTTCGACCCGCATCCCCTTGAGAAAGGGGCCAACAGATGGGATGAACTGGGGTTCATACGTGAGTCCCGAGTATTTCTTCATCTCAGGAACGTGCTTGTGTTCTGTATCGAGCGCGTACGGCGACTCAAACGGAAGACCGGCGAGATCGGGCTGTCCACCCTCCCACTTGGCGATCAGGTTCTTGCCACCGCCGGAGTATCCAGACAGGGCGTGGATCGTGATCGGAGCGTCCTTTGACAGGATGCCCGCCTCGATCAACGGACGGACGCACAGGATCACCCCGGTCGGGTAGCAACCAGGATTGGACACTGTGTCGGATTCACGTACCGCGTCCCGCTGTCCCGGAGCCATTTCTGGCAGCCCGTAAACCCAACCGTCCGCGACACGGTGTGCCGTTGAAGGATCGACGATCTTCGTATCGCTATCGGCCGCCCATCCGGCGGCTTCTATCGCCGCATCGTCCGGGAGACAGAGGATCGCGAGGTCGGAATTCACTAGCGCCTCGCGTCGTTCATCGACATCCCGGCGGAGGTCTTTGTCCACCACGATTACGTCGATGTCGTCGCGCGACTCAAGCCGCTCCCGGATCCTGAGACCCGTCGTGCCGTATGAGCCGTCTATGAATACCTTTGAAATTGCCATCGTGCCCTGCCGCCCGCGTGCGGGATCTATTTTGAAGGGCTAATTGTGCCATGTGCTGGGTTGCGTAGTGAAGCTGCGTATCGTGGTGTGGGCGCCGATTCAGGCCTGGCGAGCCTTATACTCGAAGCCATCGTGACACGTGAACCGAGAACCCTTCGACCATGAAGATCGCCATCAAACTGTTCGCCGGACTCCGTGATCGAGCGGGGACCGGGGATCTGTCTGTCGAGCTGCCAGACGGGGCAACAGTTAAGGACGCCATCGACACCGCGCAACACAACGCACCGAAAGAATGGACGGCGCCGACAAGCCTCATGGCGGCGATCAACAACGAGTTCGTGGAGTTCAACGCCGCCCTCTCCGACGGCGACGAATTGGCCCTGATACCACCCGTGAGCGGCGGCTAACTCCCACACACCATGATCATCATCACAGAACAACCACTCGAACCGAACATCCTCACGGACGCCGTCCGGGATGACACAGATGGCGCAGTAATTACGTTTGAAGGCGTCACTCGCAACCACAACGACGGGCGAGGCGTGGAGTACCTGGAATACGAGGCGTACCGGCCTATGGCCGACGAGAAGCTCCAGGAGTTGATCGACGAGATCAAGGACAGATGGGAGATCGACAAGGTCGCCGTGGCACACCGCATCGGGCGCGTGGATATCGGCGAACTCAGCCTGGTAATCGCCGTATCGGCGGCGCACCGACGTCCCGCATTCGAAGCGACCCTCCATTTCATAGACCGCCTCAAAGAGATCGTTCCGATCTGGAAGAAAGAGTACTTCGAGGGCGGCGAGGTCTGGATAGGCGACCCCGGATCAGAGCGAACAACGGCCTGAAGACGAAAACAACGTAGGGGCGGGGCTAGGCCCCTCAGGGGCAATTATTTGACGACAACGACCGAACTGTCATCGTGAGCCCGAGGCGAAGGAACTCCCGGGTAATCCAAAATGAACGCTCAATCTTTGTATCCAAGAACACCCGTCCGTTCCTGCCGCGGCCGCTCCATGAATGGGGATCCGAGCGAACTGATCACGACACGACACAAAGACGCACGGAGGGCCGGGAGATTCTTCGCCTCGGGCTCAAAATGACAGCACACTCAACCCCGGACTCCTGATACGCGTTGTGTTCTTGCGACATGGCCGCGCTAGCCCCTACAAACGTCGCTCCCTAACATCCCCCGAAACCACCCCAAAATTATTGCGCGGCAAACATGCCATCGGTATAGTTCTCATCCAGGGTTTAACTACCGTGGAGGGGTCGCATAGAGGCCTAGTGCGCCGGTTTGCTAAACCGGTAAGGGGTGTCAAGCCCCTTCGAGGGTTCGAATCCCTCTCCCTCCGCCACGTATTTCACAACAATTCACGGCTCGACCGTTATGACCACTTATCACATCTGGACCGTCGGCTGTCAGATGAACAAGGCAGACTCTGAACGGCTCGCCAGTGGGTTCGAGCAGCTTGGGCTTTCCGAGTGCGACGACCCGCGCGGGGCGGACGTGGTCGTGCTAAACACCTGCGTCGTGCGTCAAAGCTCTGAAGACCGGGCGACCGGGCTGCTGGGCGATCTCAAAAAGGCCAAAGATCTCGACCCGGACCGCCGGATAGCGGTCATGGGATGCATGGTCGGCCCCAAAAGCGACGAACTTAGCCGTCGATTTCCTCAGGTGGACGCGTGGGCGCGCCCACAACAGTTCCAGCCCATCCTTGAGATGGCCGGCGAGGCGATAGGCATCGACCCCGACGGCTGTATTCAGGAACTTCTGCCCGCGGACCCCAAGGTCTCGACCTTCATCCCGATCATCCACGGCTGCGATAAGTTCTGCAGCTTCTGCATCATCCCCTATCGACGTGGCCGCGAGGTCAGCCGTTCGGTAGAAGAACTGGTCCACGAGACGGAGATGCTCGTGAGCCGGGGCGTCCGAGAGGTCACGCTGCTCGGCCAGAACGTCGACTCGTACGGGCACGACCTCGAGCCGGCTCAGGACCTGGCAGACCTGATGTACGCCATAAACGAAGTAAAGGGACTGGACCGCATCCGGTTCCTGACCTCGCACCCGAGCGACATGTCGGAGAAGATCATC
>JAYGCG010000048.1:0-8023 GCA_046583455.1 Dehalococcoidia bacterium
GAATCCGTAGAGAACTCCGCCGATTGCAGGCGCAACCATAGCCGTGAAACTCATCGCCGCCGAGTTCAACGACATGGCGTTGGACATCAGTTTCTTGCCGACTATCTTCGGGATCACGACCTGCCGGGCCGGCATCATGAAGGCAAAGACCACGCCCTGCAGAATTGACGCCACAAGTATGTATTGCCAGATGATCTGGTCCGTCAGAACCAGTATCCCGATCGCCAGTGCGATGGCCACCTGGCCGAACTGAGTCGCCTGAATAATTGCGCGGCGTTCTATACGCTCGGTAACTGTCCCGCTGATTACGGAACCAATTAGCATCGCGGGAGCGAACCCGACGCTCACGATGCCCGTAATGGTGTATGAGCCGGTGATCTCGTAGACCAGGATGCCGCGGGCGAGCATCTGCATCTGCGTACCGCTCATCCCGGTCATCATGCTGAACCACAGCAGCCGGTAATCACGAATGCTGAGCGATTCAAAGGTCCGGCCGAGCAGGCGCGATGCGCCGCTCTTACGGTGGGCCAGAGGTTCGGATACGTTGGTCACCCCGGTCGCCGAAGCGCCGGAAGGAGCCGGATTCAATGATCCGCGGGCGGGCGGCATCGCATCGTCTTTTGACGACGCCCTTTGCCCGGGCGTTGGTTCAGAAGCAGCCATTCATCCTCACAGAAGGGATGGTCTCCGGTTCGGGCCTCGCTCCACAATTGGAGCCCGGTCGAACCACCCGTGGAGGTTTGATGACACTGGCGCGGGCGTGAATGCAATGCGCCCTGTACGCATCTGCTTGGCGAATTCAGGGCGATGGAGATCACCATTTGATCTACGCCGATTATATACCCGTCACCCTTTGAGATTATTACGGTTCATAACCAGTTTCCGGTACGTGGTGGCCGAACGTCGATACAATCTTCAAGCCAACTTCACCGGGGCGCCCGCGCTTGGCTGGCCCATGCCGATCCCCGGTAATTCACGTATCTCTACCGCGTTCACCAACTTCCCAGTTAGAGGAGACCTTTGCTAGTAGCGCCAAATCTTCGTGACGTAATCGATGCCGGTCGGCGGATCGCCCCTTACATGCACCGCACCCCGCTCCGCCAGTACCCGGCGTTAGGACGTCTGATCGCGCCGGGCACGGAACTCTGGGTTAAGCACGAGAATCACCAGGTCCTTGGCTCATTCAAGCCCAGAGGCGGCATCAATCTTGTATCCCAGCTTGGCCCGGATGAGCTTGCACGTGGCCTTGTAGCGGCCTCCACCGGAAATCACGGTCAATCGGTAGCTTTCGCCGGCAAAACCTTCGGCACATCGGTGACCATTGTCGTGCCGAACGTGGCGAACCCGGGAAAACTTCAGTCGATAAAAGATCTCGGGGCGACCGTCATCCAGCACGGCGATCTATTTGACGAATCCCATGATTTCTCGATGCAGTTCGCAGACGAAGAAGGCATGCGGCACGTCCACTCGGCCAACGAGCGGGACCTGATCGCGGGGGTGGGGACCTACTCCCTTGAGATCTATGAAGATCTTTCGGATATCGATGTGTTGATCGTTCCGGTCGGCGCAGGCAGCGGAGCCTCAGGGGCAGCCATCGTCACAGCGGCCGTATCGCCATCGACAGAGGTGATCGCCGTCCAGGCCGAGGCCGCACCATCTGCGTTCAGGTCATGGGAATCCGACACGCTGATCGAAGCGCCCATGGCGACAGCAGCCGAGGGGCTGGCTACCTCCCATTCATACGAACTGCCTATCAGCATCCTTCGGAAGCATGTGAAGTCGTTCGAACTGGTGTCTGAAGACGAGATACGGGCTGCCATCGTCCACTACCTGGAGCACGCCCGATCGCTTGTCGAGGGCGCGGGCGTGGTTTCGTTGGCGGCGGCAATCAAGCTTCAAGATCGGCTTGCCGGGAAGCGCGTAGTCGTCGTGGCAAGCGGCGGAAACCTGTCGATGGCGCATCTTCGTGAGGCGCTGGCGGGGTAGCGATCGCCGATGGACGTACGTCGTAGGGGTGGGCCGCGGCCCACCCGGGGACGGGAGTTTCGCGGTTCTTGGTTCTCAGGAGCCGACCCGCTCTATGTCCTCGTCCAGCGCCTTTACCCTCAGATAATCCTCGCGGTACAGCGCATACGCTCGCTCAAGGTACAGCTGAGCTAGCTTGCCGCCGACCTCTGTCTTATCCAGCGCGGCGTCGATCAGGAGATCGATGTTCCGGTTATCTGCGACATGTGCAGCAATCGCCCGCATGTGTGCCGTAGCCTCACCGGCGGTGTCGTGGTCCCCGCCCTCGGCGGCAAACCTGAGACGCCCCGTGAGCTTCGTCAACTCCCCGAGCTGATCGGCCTCGCTCATCATGGCGTACATCACATCGTCCACCGTGAACTCGGTTTGTCCGGACGCGGCCGTTGCGGCGGCGCCTGACTCTCCAAGCTCACGGTTAGACGGAACTCCGATGCGATAACGATCGCCGTACTCACTGAGAATCTCGCCGATGACGCCCATCATGTTGGCTGCGTCTGCCAGCGGCTTGCTTCCGGCAAAAATCAGATCGTCGTCTCTCGCCTCCGCCACAGAAACGAGGAATTCGTGACTTTCCACCGGCTCCGGTGCGGGAGGGAATGCGAAAGCAGAAAGGTCGGCCTCACCGCCCATCGGCAACTGTCCGGCAAGGAAAGGCGGGACGTACTTCTTCAGATCGACACTGACCGGAAGCAGGATCAGGTAAGTCGCTGAAACAGTGTCAGGATTTGCGGTATCCCTGAAATACACCAGAGCATGACCACGCGGGGAGTTTGCATCTCCCCGTTCGAAATTCAAATCCATCGCTAGGCGGCCTCGTGCCTCTCTGGTCCTGTGGTCACAAATCACGGAGCACCAAGCGTGCTGTGGTCTGTATCGTATACCCGCGCTGAACTACTCGCGACCCTTAACTACGACACGGAATGTCCGTGTCGATCATTTCCAATAATCTTTATCTTTAAGGAAAGGACCGGACGCAGACCACATGGGCCTGTACAGCTCAATCGCTAGACCGATTCTTTTCCGATTCCCGCCAGAAACGGCGCACCGTATCGGCGATTTAACTCTCCGGGTATCACCGTTCTGGTCCGCGCTTCAGCCGTTGCTGGCAACCCGCGATGCCCGTCTTGAGACCACGGTGGCCGGCATCACATTTCCAAACCCCGTAGGGGTCGCTGCGGGACTGGACAAGGATTGCCGCTTCCTTCCCGGCCTGCTGGATATCGGTTTTGGTTTTGCCACCGGAGGAACGATCACACGAGACGCCCGGCCCGGAAATGCCGCTCCCAGGGTGATCCGTGAGACCCGTCAGCACGCGCTGCTGAACGCTCTTGGGTTTCCTGGCGAGGGTCTGGATGCGGCAGAATCACGGCTTCTGAAGCTGTCCGAAGCTCGTCGGGCACGAATCCTGGTGAGCATCTCAGGTAACCAGGTCGAGGACATTGCGGAGTGCCATCGACGCCTGCAGCCGCTCGTCGCCGGCGTCGAAGTGAATGTGTCCAGCCCAAACACCGCCGGGCTTCGTACCTTCCATGAACCGAACAAACTGGAGCGCCTGGTGTCGGAGCTGGTCGATCAACGCGACCGGCCGCTGTTCGTGAAGCTACCACCGTGGCGCTCGGACGAAGAGCGGGACGAGATGATGCCGATGGCCCGGACATCGATCGAATCCGGCGCCGATGGACTCGTCATCGCCAACACGCATCCGATCGAGGACGACCGCCTTGCCGTGGGACGCGGCGGTTTCTCTGGGGCGCCGTTGTTTGACGACACGCTGCGCATGGTGTCAGAGGCAAGGGAGGAGTTCGGGGGCGAGTTCGCTCTTATCGCCTGCGGTGGGGTGAGCACCGCAGATCAGGTCTGGCAGTTGCTGGAGGCCGGTGCAACCGCAATCCAGCTCTACACGTCCTTCATGTATGAAGGACCCGGCCTACCCGGGCGCATCAATCGGGATCTACTCAAGCGTATGGAAGCGTCCGACATGGATAGACGGCCCGCGAAGTGATTCCTCTCTCCCGCCGCGACAGGGCCAGGGTGAGGGGACCGGGTCCGGATCGAAATTCGTTCCTGAGGCTAAGTTATCCGGCAAACTCGGCCCTTCGAGAGCCTCAGCGCGCCGTCGCAGTCCACTGTCACGAGGCGCTACCTGACACGCCGTCCCTACTCCACCCGCGTCGCCAGCAGCTTCTCTATATCAGCCCGTTTGCCCATCGACTCCTGCGCGCCCTCGTTTGAAACCGCCACCGCACCGCTCGCCATCGCGAGCCACATCGATTCCTGGATGCCCTTGCCCTCCGTCAGCCCAACAGCGAGACCCGCGTTGAAGGCATCCCCGGCGGCCACGGTCGCCACCGGCGTGATCTTGAACGGCCGAAAGTAGCCCTCAAACTCGACCGATGCCACGTAAGCGCCATCCTCACCGAGTTTCACCACGGCTACCGGAGTTCCCTGTTTCCGCAGCTCCAGCGCCGCCTTCTCGGCTGACTTCACGTCGCTCACCTTGATCCCGGTCAACGACTCCGCTTCGTGCTGGTTTGGCGTGATCACATGCGCAAGACTCAGGAACTCATCCGGTTGTGTATCCCGTACCGGCGCCGGATCAAGTACCACCGTCACCCCTGCCCCTCGTGCGGCGCGCATGCACTCAAGTGTCACGTCCATCGAAATCTCTTGTTGCGTGAGCAACACCGACACCCTGCGCACAATCCCCGTGAAATCTTCCACCTGCTTTGGACCGCAGGTCGCGTTAGCCCCGTAAACCGGGAGCACGTAGTTCTCGGCCGTATCGTCGATAAAGATCAGCGCCACGCCGGAAGACTGGGACGCATCAACTCTGGTGAATTCGCAATCGATCCCCTCGGCCTCCATGCTCGACACCAGCTCACGGCCAAATGGATCATCGCCCACCTGGCCGATCATCACCGCCGTGCCAGCATGACGGGCGAGCCGAGCGACCCCAACGGCCTGGTTTGCGCCCTTGCCTCCGCCGCCGGTTGAAAAGCTGTTGCCCTCAAACGTCTCGCCCGGATGTGGCAACCGTTCCCCCTGGATGAACAGGTCCATGTTCAGGCCGCCGACTATGGCGATCTTGCCACCCATTCTCGTTTCGAGCGTCATCCAGGCCTCAGTCCTTTGGTGTGTATTCGTCCGGTTGAAGTTCGATCTGTCGGTCGCTCAAAGTAGTATCCACGGGCTAACCCGAGAGCAGATTGCGGCTCAGCAACTCTTCAAGCGCCTGCGCCACGCCGTCGGCGTCCGGTCCGGGGATGAGAGTATCCGCCGATTTTCTTGCCGCCGGGTGCGCATCGCCGACGGCGATCCCAAGTCCGGCCCATCCAAGCATCTCGACATCTCCTACCCCGTCTCCGAACGCGACGACCTGTTCCGGCGTCGCGCCAAGTCCATCAAGTACTGCGGTCAACGCTTTTAACTTGCCGGCGGCCGGGCTTGCGACCTCGCAAAAATGAGGAAGCGAGTGAGTTACGAGGGCGCTATCGCCGAAATGACGTGTCAGCCGTTCAGTCAGAATTCTTGTTGCTTCGGGCTCGTCTACCGCGAGGAGCAACGTCGGTCCGTCATCGGAGACGTCCGCCATGGAGTCGACCACATGTAATTCTTGTTCCATCCTGCGGGCGTAGCTGTCCGCCCACTCTGACCGATTCTCCACGTAGAACTGATCGTTCAACAGCATGATCACCGACCCTTGCGCGCCGTTCAACATCTCGAGCGCTTCCCGGGCTAGGCTGGGGTCCATGCGGGCATGACGCTGCACCTCTCCGGTGGAGGGGTCTGCCGTGACTGCGCCCTGGCAACAAACGAGTGGCCCGTTGGTCTTGAGATCCTGTGCAAACCCGAGCGCAGAACCGAGAATACGGCCGGTCGCTATCAAGACCGTCGCACCGGCGGATTGAGTCGCGGCAACCGCGGCCAGCAGGCGCGGCGAAAGCAAAAGATCCGGACCGACGATAGTGCCATCGATATCAAGTACTACAACCCGATACCCGGTCCCCTTTCCAGAACCGCTATCAAGCCCAGAGAGTCCTGATTTCCGGTCACTCAACAGGTAAGTCGTCGTTTCATTGCTGTCGGTGCTCGCACACTCGTGGATTCCGGGAGATATGAATCGATAGTTGAGGATGTTTGTGTCCGCTCCGCCTCTGAGTGGGAGTAACATCCGGCAGAATCTTACGCCCTTACGCTAGATGTTCATCTAGCCGATTGAAGAACTCGTCGCATTGCCGACACCAGACCGTTGCCTTAATTAATGACCCCTCCGGAGCCTAATGGAACAGGAGAAATCGTCTTGAAGATCACCTCCCATGAAGTGATTGTCGTCAACGTCCCGATGGATGCCGCTCTAATGGGGCGCACCGAGTCCCCGCACACGATCTTGAGGTTGCGTACCGACGATGGCATCGAGGGCATCGGATGGGCGTTCATGTTCGGTGCAATGGGCCCGGCGCTCGCAAAAGCGCTGGACGGCGTGGCCGAACTGCTGCATGGCGAAGACCCGATGCTGCGTGAACACATCGATGGGATCGTCGACGCCGCCACATCCGGCTCCGGACCCGGCATGTCTCACTACGTCAGGGCCGTGATCAACTTCGCCGTCTGGGACATCACGGGGAAGGCGCTCGGGCAGCCGGTGTGGAAGCTGCTCGGCGGTGCACATGCCGAATCCGTGACCACATACGCCAGCGGTTGGCTCTGGCGTGACTACGATTTGGACGCGCTGGACAAGACCGCTGGAGAGCTGGTCGAGCGCGGCTTCACCTCCATGAAGTTCCGCTGCGGGGCGGAGGCCAAAATGTCGGACGAAGCGGAGCGTGCCCGTGTAATGCGAAACGCCGTCGGTGATGACATCACGATCATGGTGGACATCAACCAGGGCTGGGACATTCCTCGTGCAATGGAAGGCGCACGCCACTTCGAGGCTCAGAACGTCTACTGGCTTGAAGACCCGATCGACTACCGTGATGTGCAGGGCTACTCCCAGCTCGTTAACACCACCGACATCGCCATCACACACGGCGAGTACAACTACGGTTACGAACCGTTCGGCCCCATCGCCGATCACCGGGCGGCCGACATCTTCATGATCGACGCTCACCACGTCGGCGGAATCGACGCCTGGAAGCGCGCCGCCGACATCGCCACAAGCGTATTCCGGCCCTTCGTGACGCACCTGAGCCCGGAGATCGCAGTCCACCTTGCCGCCGGGATCAACGGCGTGAAGACCGTGGAGTTCATGCCGTGGTCGTTCAACCTCTGGGAGAAGCCGATGGAGATCAACTCGAACGGTGAGCTGATCGTCCCGCAAGAGCCCGGGCTTGGCGTAACGCTGAACGAAGACCTGGTGAAATCGAACCGGATGGACGTTTAGTCACCATGCCGACAACGAAATCCAACCTTTCAAATAAACGGAGCACGCTCCCTTGAAAATCGTCTCACATGAAATTGTGTGGGTGGACGTTCCCCTTCCGAGGCCCTTCGTTTCCGGAACCGGATTCCGAACCTCTGAGATGAGGCACGTCGTCCTGAAACTCAGGACAGATGACGGCATTGAAGGGCTGGGCTGGGCGTACGCGCACTCCCACACGATGCTGCCGGCCCTTGGCTCGGCTATCGACGACGTTGCGACGTTGATCCAGGGCATGGATCCGTTGATGCGCAACGAGATCCAGAACCACATCAACCACGCAACGCAGTGGACCGGCGGCGGGCTGAACGAGTGGGTGTCTGCGGTCATCAATTTTGCTTTGTATGACATTGCAGGGAAGGCGCTTGGCCAGCCGGTATACAAGATCCTCGGCGGGCTACACACGGAGTCGGTACCGACGTACGCCAGCCACAAGTTGTGGCGCGACTGGTCGCTGGATGATCTCGCGACCGGCGCAGCCGAGGTGAAGGCGGACGGCTTCAAGATGCTCAAGTTCCGAGTCGGCGCGAACGACGCTGCACTGGACGAACGGGAGCGGGCGAAGGTCGTTCGGGAAGCAGT
>JAYGCG010000072.1:0-30563 GCA_046583455.1 Dehalococcoidia bacterium
GTGTTGACTAAGTAAGAATCGGATCATATAGTTAGTATACTTACTATTTTTGATAAAGGCACATGAACATCGCACAAAGACGATCCCTGGGAATCACGAACACCCTGAGCTACCAGGTCGCAATAGTCGCGAGGTCGCACCGCAAACGGGCCGAAGACCTCTTGAGCGAAATCGGGCTTCATACAGGCCAGGAGATGACGCTACTGGCGCTCTGGGATGGCAAAGACGTGAGTCAGAGCGAACTGGCGGCACGGCTTTGCATTCAGAAGGCGACGGTGACCGTTGCGCTCCGTTCTATGGAGCGCAAGGGGCTGGTCTCCAGAGAGAAGGATCCGGACGATCAGCGAGTGACGCGGGTCAGGGCGACTCCGAAGTTTCTTGCGCTCGGAGAAGGCGTACGTAACGCATGGGCTCGGCTGGACGCTGAAACAACGGCGGGACTTAGTGCAGAGGAGCGAAAACTATTCGGCGCCCTTCTGGAAAAGGTCGCTACAAACCTTCAGGAGAATTAACGAGACCTCTCATTTACACATTTAGTTAGCATACAAACAAACCCCGTGTACGAAACACGGAAAGGAAATCATGGCTTCAGAACCAAAACGAAACCCGCTCACAGATCACCTGCTCACGCCCGAGAACTCCGTTCTCATCGTCATCGATTACCAACAAGAAATGCTGGACAACGTGAGGTCCATAGACCAGGAACGGCTGACCAACAACGTTGTGGGACTCGTGAAAATCGCAAAGGCGTTCGGAGTTCCCACCATCTTCTCCACCGTCGGTGTGGGGCTTGGCTTCAATCGGGACACGATCACCGGGGTGCGCGACATCCTGCCGGATGCCCCGTCGTATGACCGAACCTCACTGAACGGCTGGTAGGACATTGAAATGAAGGCCGCCGTTAAGGCGAGCGGACGCCGAAAGCTGATCATGTCAGGGCTGTGGACCGGCGGGTGCCCGGCGTTTACCACGCTTGATGCTCTGAACGACGGGTTCGAAATCTACGCTGTGTCTGATGCCATGGGCGAGACCAGCGCCGACGCGCATGAACGTGCGATGCAACGAATGATCCAGGCTGGCGCTACTCTCCTGACGTGGGGCGTTGTCCTCGCCGAAATACAACGTGACTACAGCCGGACCGACACCCTGGGCGACGTGGTGGAGGTACTGGGTACCCATTTATTCAATCAGGCGACCGAACCGGTCGCTGTCTAATTCCGCTATCAGGACTACAGACGGCTACGGCTCAACTCGAAAACGCAGAACGGGCGACGATGACAGGCACAAACGAAAATAACTCAACTCAGCCGGCGACAGGAATGTCTCCTGACGCTCTCGGAATCCTGTTGGTCGTCTGCTACACGATCTTCTTCGGTGTGCTGAACGCATCCGCCATCAGCGTCGTTCTGCCGGACATAGCGTCGGAACTTGATATCGAGTTCAGCCAGGCCAGTTGGATCATGACCGGATTCTTGCTGGTTTACGGCGTTGCGATCCCGTTCTACGGTCGGTTGGCCGATATTTATGGGGCACGCCCGTTGTTCATTCTCGGCGCAGCATTGTTCGCGCTTGGCTCTCTTCTCTCGGCGATCGCACCTGATTTCTATACGCTCCTCGGCGCACGGATAATTCAGGGAGCCGGTGGCGCGGCAGCTCCGGGGCTGGGGATGACACTGTCAAGCCGGGCCTACGGGCCGGCATCGCGCGGCACCGTTCTCGGGGTAATCGGGGCAACGATCGGGATTGGAGCTGCCATTGGTCCCCTGCTCGGAGGAGCTCTTTCCAGCCTCTGGGGGTGGGAATCTATCTTCGTGCTGAACGCGGCAGTTGCCTTTTCAATCCCGTTCGCACTCAAAGTGCTTCCCCGAGAAGAGGCCAGTTCGTCGGGCGGCCTGGACATTGTAGGAGGCGCCCTTCTGGCGTTGGCGGTGGTCGGCATCCTGTTGGCCCCAACGGAAGGCTCCCGGTCTGGATGGACATCGATCGGCGTGATCGCGGGCGTATCGCTGGCGATCGTGTCCCTGTTACTGCTGGCGTGGCGGGAAAGGGTGGCCGTGGCGCCGTTCATCCCGCGTGAGCTGCTGCGGAACGGCCGTTTCGTCGCTTACGGCGCTATGAGCTTCCTTGTGATGGCGGCAAACATCGGCGTATTGATTGGGCTACCCGTAATGCTGGCAGTCCTGAACGGGCTCGACGCCATCGAGATGGGAGTGGTCCTCGTGCCGGGGGCTGTGCTGACCGCTATCACAGGGCTGATGGCTGGACGGTTCGTCGACCGCGTCGGTGCGCGTCTGCTGGCATATGCGGGTGGCGCAGCGATGATCGTGGCCTTGCTCGGTCTATCAAGTGTCTCTGGCGATAGTCCATGGCAGATCAGCGTGTTTGCCGGGTTCCTTGGAGCCGGGTTCGGACTGGTGAACACCCCGCTCGCAACCGCCGTAACCCGCGCTGTCTCCCCCAGCCTTATGGCGACCGGCGTCGGCGTGAACTCCATGTTGTTCTTCATCGGAGGCGGGGTTGGCGCTTCGGTTCTGCTTGGCATCTCGGCCATCGGACAGGATTCGTCTCTGAATCCGATCCACGATCAGGCAGGCAACGGGTTCAGCGATGGTTTTCTATTCCTGGCGGTGCTGATAGCGGCCGTGTTGGTGCTGGCGATCAAACCTCCCGGGCGCGGTCCTGAGAGCGCCGGGGGAGGTCTCGGACACGGTTTCGAGGTCATCAGATGCATGGACGCCCGACTGCTCGATTCCCTGGATACCGGAGCCGGACGCAGTCCCGGTGGCCGACTAACACCATCTATCGCAAATCCGCGCAGAAATATTCATCCAGATCATTTTTCTTTAAAACGCATAGGACGAAATCATGACGACCCGAAATGTGCTCGTAACCGGCGCCACCGGGCAGCAGGGTGGCGGTGTGGCAAGGAATTTACTGACGCAGGAACACAACGTGACCGCCCTCATCAGGGACCCCGAAGCCGAGAAATCACTCGCCCTCAAAGCTCTGGGGGCGGAGTTGGTGCAGGGCGATTTTGGCGATCGAGATTCGCTACTCGCTGCCCGGGATGGGGTCGAATCGGTGTTTGCTGTTGGCACTCCGTCGGCAGGGATCGACGCCGAGATATCACAGGGCAAGGCGCTTGCCGACGCGGCCGTAGAAGCGGGCGTCAACCACTACGTGTACTCATCCGTCGCGGGGGCACAGAGCAAATCTGGAATCCCGCACTTCGACAGCAAGGCCGAGGTCGAAGATCACATCACGACGACAAACCTGAACTGGTCGATCGTCGCCCCCGTATTCTTCATGGACAACGTGCTGTTCCCGTGGAATACGGCCGACCTGGCGCGTGGAGTTTTCAGGCAGGCGATGGACCCGGCCACGCGGCTTCAGTCCATATCTGTTTCAGACATCGGAAAGTTCAACGCCGCCGTCATCGATAGCGGGGAGAAGTTCTTCGGGAAGCGAATCGAGATAGCAGGGGACGAACTGACCGGCCCTCAGATGGCGGAAGCGATGGCCCTCGCCATCGAGTCAGAAATCAGATTCGAACAGCAACCGTTCGAAGAGCTCGGGGCGCCCAGAACCGACATGCTGAAGATGTACGAATGGTTCGGGACCGAAGGCTTCTCAGTTGATATCGAAAGCCTGAGAGCGACCTACCCGGAGATCGGCTGGACGCCATTTGCAGAGTGGACCGCGGCCATCGACTGGAACTCCGTGCTACCCACCTAACGTCCGGGCAATCATTTCACGCTCCTGCCGCTGCCTTGGTAACCGCCTCGATCAGGCCCTGGATATACCCGTTTGCGAATGCCCGGCCACGGTGGCCCCACTGCGTGTCCTGGTGCGTGTGCGGGACGTGGTCATCGATGAAGAAACCATCAAAATCGACCTCGTTGTAGATCGTCATCGCCCGATACATGTCCACGTATCCCGTATTGACGAACTCCTCGTGGAAGTTCGGCACCTGTCCAGACACGTTCCGGAAGTGGACGTACAGGATCTTGTGACGCTCGCCGAAGTAGCGAATCATGTCGTAGATGCCCTCGCCCGCGGCGTCCTCCATCTCCGCGAAAGTGCCCTGGCAGAACTCAATCGCGTTGGAGTCGGACGGCACGATCTCAATCAGCCGCTTGTAGCCGTCAAAACTTCGCAACAATTGCGGGATGCCACCAAGCTCGGCAACCGGCGGATCACAGGGATGTATACCGAGTCGGATACCCTCCTCCTCCGCAACAGGCGTGATGATCTTGATCCAGTACTCAAGGTTCTCCCACATTTCCTCCTCCGAGTACGCCCGGTCGTGAGTCAGCGGCATCTTTTTGGCGATCTCGTAATCAAACGCCGTCGCCACAGCGCCACCGCGAATCAGCGCAGGCGGAGTGCGCCATACGTGCGATGGCATCCAGTTGTAGCCAAATATCGGGATGCCGGCCCGGGCGATGTTGCGGACCGTGGCGATCATGTTTTCGATCTGTTCGTCGCGCTTCGGTCCATTCAGCATGATCTGATCGTAGAAGTTCGTTGGCACGTTCTCCAGCGCCGATAGCTTCATGCCATGCGTCTCGATCGACAGCCGAAGCTTCACCAGGTCGTGCAACTCCCATCGAGCTCCCGCTCCGGGCAGATTCGGCGTGTTAAGCAGGATGTCGGTCGCGCCGTACTGCTGCGCAAACCGCAGATACTCAGGCGTCGCCTCTTTGAATTGTCCAAATCCTGCTCGCATGTACGGATCCTCGCTGGCTACTGGTGGAAGCGACACCATAAACCAACGGGCGGACCCGAGTCGCCGCTGTGAAATCCGCCACTACGACCTGCATCACCCAACAAACGGAAACTCCTGCACGACGCGCCACTCACCCTCAGAGGATGTCCCAACCCGCCCCATCAGCGTGACGCCGCTCACATCAAACTCCGAAAGCTCAAACTCTCGGGTGATGCGGCCACCTCGCTTTTTCTCCGACTCTGACAGCTGCTGGTAGTACGTCAGGTGCGCCATGAAATTGGCCGGGTCCATATACGCGTTGATCGCCGTCGGCAGTATCGCCTCTGCCAGCTGGTCGTGTAGCGCCCGCATATCCGGGCTCACCTCAATCACAGCCCCGGCCGTCAGGCGGTTTGGCGACTCAAAAATGTCACCAGTCGGCACGAGATTCAACGCGTCCGTCCCCGCCATTGCCCCGGAGATCTGCTCGTACACGAACTCAAGACTTTCGATCTCACAGAACGTGCCCAGGATCGTCACGTGAGCCGGGATCATGACGCGTTCAGGACGAAGCAAATCCCGCACTCCTTGAACGTCAGAAGCGACAGGCTCCGGCGCAAGCAGCACCAGGCAGTACAGGCTGTACCCAAAAGCATCGTTCTGGCGGTCGCTTGCGTCGATGATCTGCATGTCTGGCTCCAATAGCACTCACAGGACTCAGGCCCGATATCATGCACACCCCCGACGATTCGACAACAACGTCGTAGGGGCGGATTTGTATCCGCCCTCGCCCGACCTCAAGAACGACAGGAACCCGTAATCATGAGCCAACCCGTAGACGATAAACGCCCGCTGATCGGGATGATCGGCGGTAGCGGCCTGTACGACATGGAAGGGCTGTCAAACACGCAGTGGGTGCGCGTGGAATCGGCGTTCGGCGAGCCGTCCGACGAGCTGCTGTTCGGCGAGATCGACGATCAGCGAATCGTGTTCCTACCCCGGCACGGGCGCGGCCACCGCATTCCGCCAACCCAGATCAACTACCGGGCCAACATTGACGCCCTCAAACGCGCCGGCGTCACCGACATCCTGTCGTTCAGCGCGGTCGGATCTCTTCGGGAAGACCTGCCCCCGGGCGCATTCGTGATCCTCGACCAGTTCATCGACCGGACTTTTGCCCGCGAAAAAAGTTTCTTTGGCGAGGGTCTGGCCGCCCACGTCGCGGTCGCCAACCCGACATGCTCACGACTCGGCAACGCGCTGGAAGCGGCGGCATCCGGAGGGGGCGTCGATGTCAGGCGGGGCGGCACATACATCGCCATCGAAGGCCCACAGTTCTCCACGCTTGCCGAATCCAATCTGTACAGGCAGTGGGGGTGCGACGTGATCGGCATGACCAATATGCCGGAGGCAAAGCTGGCCCGAGAGGCCGAGATCTGCTACGCAACGATGGCGATGGTGACCGACTACGACACGTGGCACCCGGACCACGAATCTGTGACCGTTGAGATGGTGATAAAGGTCCTGTCCGCGAACGCGGAGAACGCGGCGGCACTGGCTCGACGAACAGTGCCAGGGCTTCAAAACCGACCAGACGCCTGCCCACACGGATGCGATCGCGTCCTGGACACTGCGATCATCACAGCGCCTGGCGCACGAGACCCGGAGATGGTGGCAAAGTTAAGCGCAGTAGCGGGCCGAGTACTACACCCGTAGGAACCGCGCTTGCCCCGCCCATATCGCGTATCGCGATCCGGCCGATTCACACCCGCCCCACCGGCGGAATAACCAACACCGGGAATCTGGCCATTCTCACCACACGATCCGTCACGGAGCCAAGCTGCCATTCAGCCCGGTTTGACCAACCCCGCGTCGACAGAATCAGGAGCGGCTCTTCTGATTCCTCGGCCACCTGCATCAACTGCTCGTGCGCCGTCAATGGCCCGACCACCGTTCGGGCGGTAATCCCGTCTCCCGCAAGCTGCTCCGCAACGCGCTTGACGTACTGCTCGGCGTGGTCTGACACAGAACCGAAGTAAGTGGCGGCGCCGTCCAGTGAATCGACCGGAGGGGTCGCACGCACCAGCACGATTTCAAGCCCGAATTCACGGGCCAACTGACGAGCCAAGCCCAGCGAGCTTGCGGCGGTCTCAGAACCGTCAAGCCCAACGATGATCGTTTTGACACCGCCCACCGGCGATATGGATCCGCCATTCCCGTCCGGAGGAATCACCATGATCGGCACGCTGCTGGATCGAATCAGCATGTCGGTCGTAATACCCAGCAGGTTCGGTCCCGTGGCAGAACGACCTCGTGTTGACAGGGCGATAATCCCGCACTGGCGTCCAGAGGCACAAGCCTTGATTAGGTTTGAAGCCTCGCCTTCCTGGACATCTACATCCGCAGAAATGCCGTTCTCTTCGAGACGACGTTTCATGCCCTCCAGATACTGGGTGATAACCCCGATATCTGCACCACCAGAAGGATCAACAGGAAGGTCTTCAGGCGGCGAATGCGCAACTCCAAGAAGGGTGACCCCGGCTCCGATCATCGTGGCAAATCTCTCAACGTACGGCACGATAGAAGCCGCCGCCTCAGAACCGTCAAGCGGGAGGAGGATCCGTTCCAGGTTGGCGTGGGAGTTCGTCATCAAACAATCCGATGTCGAATCAGGGTGTGATCGCCAGGAGCCCCAGAAAACCCCAGAATCCCTAGGTTAACCGTTGCCGCAGTTGCGCGTGCGAGTCAGGCGTTGCGTTTTCCTTCGCCCAATCTTTGGCCCGCCTTCGGGCGAATCCTACGCCACCCGTCGACGGTGATTGGACAGGTAATCGACAAGCAGATAATCACCCAACCGATCCGGGTCCGTGAAGAAGGCCCTGCCCTTGTTGATCTTCGTTACGTAGTCAATGAACGCCGTAAGGTAGCTGGTCCGCTCCAACATGAAGGTATTAATCGTGATTCCGGCCCGCGTGCAGTTCCGAACTTCCTTCAAGGTCTCGGAGACCGTCCTGGTGCTGGGCGGGTAATTGAAGTACGAAATCCCGCCCTCAAGATGCGCCGTCGGTTCGCCGTCCGTGATCATGATGATCTGGCGCGTGGCCGCACGCTCCCGTGCGAGTAGCTTCCGGGCGAGCATCATGGCGTGCTGCATGTTTGTGCCCTGCATCCAGTTATTCGGCTGCGCCGTCGGCAACTCTCCCGGTTTTAGCTCCACCGCGTAGTCCGAGAAGCCAACGATGAATAGTCGATCCCTCGGGTACTTGGACTGGATCAGTGATTGAAGCGCCATCGCAACGCGCTTGGCCGCGCCCCATCGACCGTAGTGGTACATCGAACTGCTCTGGTCCAGCATGAGCACCGTGGCGGCATCGGTAGAGTGCTCAACCTCATCCACTTCAAAGTCCTCGACCTCCATCTTTATCGGCACACCGGCGTCGCCACGCTTCAAAGCGTTCGCAAGCGACTTGTACAGATTGACGTCGAACGGCTGCCCCGGCTCGTATGGAAGGGTAGCCCCGGTCGGCTCTCCGCCGATACCGCTGGACTCTACTTGGTGGCCACCGAGCCGATCCTTCTGCAGATTGCCGAACACCTCTCTTAGCGCCCGTTCCCCCATCTTGCGGATCGCACGCGGGGTCAACTCCCAGCGGTCGCCCTCCCGCTTGATATAGCCCTCTTCCTCAAGCAACCGGGCGACGTCCTGCATCTCCTCAAGCGCCTCTTTTGCGTCCTCGCCAAGCAGGCGCGCCAGCTCCTCCGGATCGATTCCGTCCAGGTCGCCGCTCTGGCCCGCCGACTGTAGATCCGACTCCAGCTCGTCCAGTTGCTGAAGCTGTTCCATCATCTCCATCGCCTCGGCCATCGACATCTGATCTTCGCCCGAGAACGGGTAGCTCTGCCCGCGGGTCGAACCCGGGCGAAGTTCCTCCATCATCCCGGCAAGCTCCGCCATCTCTTGCAGTGTTTCCTCGTCCAGTGCCTGCTGCATCATATCCATCAGATCTGATCTCGTCTCGTCCGACATGCTGCCCAACATCGACTGTAATTGCCGCATCTGTTGCTCGAGCATGTCCAGCAACTCGTCCAGTGACTCCGGCCGGTTCGGGTCGAAAAAGTGTCCGAATTTGTTCATAAAACCGTCGAAATCCGGATCTCTGCCCTCCGCCTTCTCCCGCAACATCTGGTTGAGGGCGCGCATCATCTCGCGCATCTCCTGCTGCTGCTCAGGCGTCATGTCCTGGACCGCTTCCGACTGACGTTTTGCGAAGTTCTGCATCATCTGCTCGCGCAACTGCTCAAGCAGCTCGTTGAACTTCTCACGTGCCTCGGCATCGACAAAATCGTACTCGGACAGTTCCCTTATGGCCCCCGCCGGACTGTCCGGGAGAGAATCAAGCGTCTGGTTTGACCGATCAGCGCGTTGCTGGATGAAGTCCATCAACCTCTGCAACTCTTCGTGTTCGGACGGGATCGAGTATTCGAGCCTGTCCTTTGCTTCCTGCAGGTTCCGCTCGACACCCCCGCGCTCCAGCTCGATGA
This sequence comes from Dehalococcoidia bacterium, assembly GCA_046583455.1. Lineage (GTDB taxonomy): Bacteria > Chloroflexota > Dehalococcoidia > Lucifugimonadales > Lucifugimonadaceae. The sequence continues at coordinate 9,251 of JAYGCG010000072.1, forward strand.
CCTCCTCAAGCTTCTCCTTGATGTCATCGATCACGGAATCAAGATTGCCGCTCTCAAGACGCTCCCGGCGTTGCTGTTTCAGTCGCTGGAGCATGTCGCGTAAACCCTGCAGCCGTTCCCCGTCCGCACCTTCCATGCCGTTGCGGAACAGCTCCCTGAGCGAACGCATCATGTCGCCATGCTCGAACAGGCCGTCCGAGAGTGCGTTCATCAACTCATCTGAGCCGGGCTTAAACGGTTCTTGAGAGCCGTCCCAGCGGGAGTAACGGAAGAAAACCATGGCGACTACTCACTATCCCGAGGCCGACGACGGCGACGGCGGCGCCCTCCGGGCTCGTCTCCCGGCTCGCTGCTGGGACTGTCTGGCATGTCTAATCCCAGGTCCTCAAGCCTGATATCCATCCCCTCACGCAGGGATCGCGGTTGCGGTTTCTCGCGGTATGTCACCCGCCCGCCCGCCGATTCCCGGTTGAGCCTCCGGTTCAGATGCAGACCTTCCAGCACGAACTCCACCGCCGAAGCGACTTCGTATGGCTTATCGGACGCTTCAAGACGGCGCAGTACCGGTCCCAACCCGATCACCCGGCTGGCGGCGTTGACGTACTCGTCAGAAGGCAGGTCCTGCCCTGCCTCGACCGTCGTCCCGGGGTCGAACGAGGCCACGACGCCGTCAAGCTCGTCCGATCGGAAGTTGCGATTGAACACCTCTAACACAGCTCTCTTGATCAGTTCTTCAACAACGTCGTTCTCGCGCCCCTCTTCAATCGTCTCCAACTCCAGCTTCCCGCGAGTGGATGCGATCAGGCCCGAAAGGTCGCTCACACGAACCGAGGAGCGGTCCTCACCCTGTCGCAACCCGCGACGCAGCGCCGACGCACGTGCCGTCTCAAGATTCGCGATGGTCATACGCACCGATACGCCAGAACGTTGGTTCACCTCCGGGCTGCGCCTGGCGAGCGAGGTTATCTCCCCAATGACCTCCGCCATATAGGGCGGGACATGGACACGCTCTTCAGCAGCGTCGTAATGCGAACGCTCCTGTTCAGCGATCTTCAGTTCGTCCTCGATGCGTTCCGGATAGTGTGTCCGGACCTGTGCGCCGTACCTGTCCTTAAGCGGCGTGATGATGCGCCCGCGATTGGTGTAATCCTCAGGGTTGGCCGTGCCGATGATCAATATGTCGAGCGGCATCCGAACGCGGTAGCCCTTGATCTGTATGTCCCGCTCTTCCATAAGGTTGAACAGACCAACCTGGATGCGTTCAGCAAGATCGGGGAGCTCGTTGATGCAGAAAATCCCGCGGTTGGTACGCGGGATCAGCCCGTAGTGGATCGTCAATTCGTCCGAGAGATACCGGCCCTCAGCCACCTTTATGGGGTCCACATCACCAAGAAGCTCCGCCATCGTAATATCCGGGGTCGCCAGCTTCTCACCGTAACGATCATCCCGTGCGAGCCAGTCGATCGGCGTGTCGTCACCCTGCTCGGCGACGATATCCATCCCGGCCCGACTGATCGGGGCGAACGGATCGTCGTTGACCTCAGAGCCGCTGATGACCGGCACCTGCTCGTCCAAAAACGACGTGATAGCGCGCACGATCCGGGATTTCGCCTGTCCGCGCTCCCCAAGGATGATCATGTCCTGCCCGGCCATCAGCGCGTTCTCTATCTCAGGGATGGTGGTGTCCTCGTAGCCGAGTATTCCCGGGAATAGCTTGTCCCCGACAGCGATCCGATCCGAGAGGTTGGCACGTATCTCGTCCCGAAGTGACCGGCTTTCGTATCCGGATGCGCGCAACTCACCGAGGGTCGCTGGCGGAGTGCTTGTCTTTTTTCTTCTCGGCATGACATCACCTCAGGCGCGAGTACCCTGAAAATTCTAAGAGTCCGGGGGATTTTGTGGCACCGGAGGCCAGTAAGTCGTGAATGCATCCCCGTCACAGCACACATCTTATCCACGTTTCCCCTTTATACCCTGTGCGTACGTCGTTATGGGGAGTTCTAACAGGGGTACGCATACGTTCCGTCGTGAGATTCGACGAACGTCAATATGACCTTTCACGCAACAGATGCGGCAATTGCGTGAAAGGAGTAAAATGACGATGGAAATAGTGCAGATTCAGCATGATTGGCGGATGTATCGGCCAACTACCGACACTTTTCATGCAGATCTCATGTCCAAGGTGCCATCATCTACAATACCGGGAATCGCGCCACGTTGGCCCGCAAGGCTGCATCCCTAAACACCTCCCCGACATCTAACCACCAGAAGGGTTAATGCCGTCTGGACGGCTAAATCTGTCGCCGAAGTACCCCGAGGAGCCTGAGACGGCCTGACGTAACCCTCAAGTTTGAATCCAGTAAGCCCGATTTACGTATTAGATCGGAACCGGCTGCCATACGGTGACGTACCAAAAAACATGACCATACCCAGACGATCCAAAGATCGATCCGAAGAATCTGAAGACCACAAGCCCTGGAGAATAGACCCGGACCAGGGAGCTCAGGCCTGGACAGATTCAGAAGAAACAACAGCCGGGATTCTCGAGAGCCGTGGTTTCACCGAGATCTCCCGGCAAGATGACTGGGACGCCAGCACTGACGTTGGCCGTCGCGAGTCACAGCCAGATCTCCCCGCCGCAGACGCCGACGTACTGAACGACTCCGTACGTATGTACCTTCGCGAGATCGGTGCGGTTGACCTGCTCAACGCCGCTCAAGAACGCACGCTGGCCCGAGCGATCGAGCTTGGCGATGGTCTGATAGCACTCGACACCGAGGACGATGAGCGCCGAAACAAGGTGGCGTCCGACATCGCCGCCGTTGCACTCAACACACTCGCCGGACTGAACGACGTCGCAAACGCGATCGCCCGGTTCATTGGCGCGCCCACTCCGGTAACGTTGTCCGTCATCACTGCCGATCCCGACCTGAGGGACCTGATCGACGGGATCCACAACGAAGACCTGATCAACTACCTCTCCGACACGCTGACCATTGAGCCGGACGAAGCAAAGGCGAAGGTCGCCCAACTTTCGACCATCTCGGCCCTCCTGCCGCAGGGAATCGAAGTCCTCTGGGACATCGATTCCAAACTGGATGACATGGCAGACCTGTTGGAAGATCACCCGGCCGACGAAGCGCTCAAATCGCACAAGTCGTACCTCGCAAGGTTCTACAGCCACATCGAGGATGAGGCCGACAAGTCACGCCTGCACCTTGGCGAGGCGAACCTGCGCCTGGTTGTAAGCGTGGCGAAAAAATACTCCGGACGAGGACTTTCGCTACTGGACCTGATCCAGGAAGGAAACCTGGGGCTTATTCGCGGAATCCAGAAGTTTGACTACCGGAAGGGCTTCAAGTTCTCCACCTACGCAACCTGGTGGATCAGGCAGGCGATCACGCGCTCCATCGCAGACCAGGCGCGCACCATTCGCATCCCGGTCCACATGGTCGAGACGATCAACAAGCTCGCCCGGACCCGGCGCCAGCTCGCTCAGGAGTTGAACCGCGAGCCGACTGCGGAGGAGATCGCCGAGAGACTCGATATCACCGCCGAGCGGGTTGGGCAGATCCAGAAGATGTCCCAGGACCCGGTTTCGCTTGAAACACCGGTCGGAGCCGGTGAAGAGAGCCAGCTCGGGGACTTCATCCCCGACCGGACCGTTCCGGACCCCAGCGAAGTCGCGACGACGCACTCCCTACGGGATCAGATCCGCGACGTGCTTGGCACACTCACGGATCGCGAACGACGCGTGCTTGAGCTCAGATTCGGCATGGCGGACGGAAGGGTCTGGACGCTGGAAGAGATCGGCAACGAGCTACATGTCACCCGGGAGCGGATCAGGCAGATCGAACGCAAGGCTCTGACGACGCTCAGGCGAGCCGAGTTCAACGGAGAGTTGCGCGCTTACCTCGGTTAGGTCTGGGCGTTAGATCTGGGGCTAGTTCAGCGGGTTTGCCGGACATGTCACCGCCAGATGGTGCCTACACCGGCGAATATCCGTGACTATCGCTGTTGACGGTCTATAGGACCGGTATTAACGTAAACTCTTGTGTGTGACGGAAACGTCACATCGCGGCCCCGTGGTGTAGCGGTCCAACACGCCGCCCTGTCAAGGCGGAGATCGGCAGTTCGAATCTGCTCGGGGTCGCCATAAAAGAATATAAAAGAGCCCCGGATTACCGGGGCTCTTTTCGCGTCCGGTTCTGAACCGGCCAGACTCGATTCACGGTCATTTCAAATACACAGCCGGTGGGTATGATGCAAAAAAATGGTGCCCCTCGCCGTCTGTGAGGGGAGGGTTCACATGTTGACAGCCCGGGGCACGCTTGCGCTGGCCAGGTTCCGGTCAGAACCTCTGCGGAATAATTCACCGACCTTGATCTGTCCGGCTTGGCGGTCGTACCGGTCCTTCTGAAGAAGAACTGGAGGAGCGGTGAACGTCTCCGCGTCGTCCGGCAATTACCGGCGCTAACGCTGACGAGAACTATGGGCCAGCGCCCCGTGGCGACAACAGTGAGGGATGGTGGTGAGAAGGTGCCGAAACGGTAAACGGACGGTCACGGCTGCGTTTGCAGAGCACCCCCCCGCAAACGAAACGAACGTAATTCCGATCAGGCGTCCTGGCCCCGCTTTGACCAGTCTTCCTTCTCAAACATCTGCAACCCCGGATCCTGGACCCTGCCGTCTACGTACTCAGGCGGATGGGCGAGGATGTAGTCCTCGTCCAGCTCAATGCCCCAGCCCGGACCCGTCGGAGCCGTAAACACCCCGTCGACCACCTCCGGATAGTTGCTGCCTGCAAGTTTCACCCCCGGGTCGGCGAAGTCGTTGAAATGCTCCAGCACCTTTCCGTTGCGCAGAGTTAGCGTCAGGTGCAGTGCGGCCATCGTCGATACGATCCCGCCCACGTTGTGCGGCGCCACCATCATCGAGTAAGTCTCGGCCGCCGCCGCAATCTTCTTCGTCTCAAGAATCCCGCCACACTGCGTGATATCCGGTTGAACAATGTCCGCCGCACCGCTCTGCCAAAGCGCCACGAACTCCTGCGCGCCGTAAAGCCGTTCCCCCGTCGCTATCGGCAAAGAGGTGTGCTGGCGCACCGACATAAGCGCCGGGATGTCGCCCGGACGCGTCGGCTCCTCGATCCATGCCGGGTTGTACTTCTCAACGTGACGAGCGATCTCCCGCGCCTGTGCGGGCGTGAATCGACCGTGCATCTCGAGCATGATCTGTGCCCGCGTTCCGGCGACGGACGCCACAGCCTCGATCAGGTCCATCGATGTGTGGAACTGCTCCCGGGTTAGCTCAAGATCCCCGTTGCCAAACGGGTCAAACTTCATGCCCTTGTACCCACGATCGAGAACCCGTGACGCCGCCGATGCAAACTCCGCCGGGGACCGCTCCACCGTGTACCACCCGTTTGCATACGCCGGCACCGTGTCACGCACCTTGCCACCGAGCAGGTTGTACACCGGCTGTCCGCAGGCCTTACCGATGATGTCCCAGCACGCCAGCTCCACGAGTGCGATCCCGGTGTGGACAACCTCGCCCGCCTTGCCGAAGTCGAGCAGCGTCATGCGCCTGAACAGCGCCTCCACATCGAACGGACTGTGTCCGATGAAGTGCCTCTGCGCGTCCTTCAGATACTCGGTGACTGTATGCGTCTTGCCGAGAACCCTCGCCTCGCCGACACCCGTCAACCCCTCATCCGTCTCCAGGATAATGTAGGTCAGATTTCGCCAGGGCGTGCCAAGGACAAGCGTCCGGAAGCCGGTGATTATCATGAAGAACTTTCTGTGCTGAGTGCCGGAATACCGATCGAAATTCAGTTACTTCCACTGAGGTATGCCGATCTGACGGCGCGCGGCTGATATTCTAAGCGACCTGAACCGAATTCAGCGCGATCCCACATGGATACGCGATCGTCAGCTACCAACACCCCGATATCTCCAGGGCGCATTTCATGAACCTCCTCCTTCTCAGCGGCGGCAGCCACCCCTACAGCGAAACCACACCCATCCTGGCAGGATTTCTTGAAGCAGCCGGGCACACGGTGGATGTCAGTGATTTCGCATTTGAGCTAAACGTCCCGTCCACCAATGGTTACGACGCCATCGTTCTGAACACGAGGAGACGCGCGGACTCAAACAACGATTTCTCCGAGGTTCAACGAGAGAACCTGGCCAAATTCGTAGCCGATGGCGGCCCGCTCGTTTCGATCCACATCTCACCGGACTCCAGCCCGGACTGGCCGGAGATGAAGAAGATCACCGGCGGTGGATGGGTGTCCGGGACAAGCAACCACCCGCCATTCGGCCGGTTCACCGTCAACGTCAAAAACCCGGATCACCCATGCTCAACAGACCTGACCGATTTTGAGACCGACGATGAAAGTTACTGCGACCTGGACCTCCAGCCCGGCATCGACGTGTTCTTGTCGGCGATGATCGAAGGCGTAGAGCGACCGATGGCCTGGACGCACCAGTACGGCAAGGGCAGGGTGTTCAACACATCGCTCGGGCACGCGGGCGTCAGCATGCGCAACCCGTCATTCCAGAAACATGTCTTGATAGGCGTCGACTGGGCGACTTCCGGGTCTTAGTACCAGGCGCGGGGCCACTCTATCGCCCGACTACAACCACCCGAGAGCCTTCGTCCTAGAGTGAGCGCCAGTAACGCCGCTCACTCTAGGAACTTCGGACACGATAACCCCAGAACAATCCCAGAACACTCAGGGAACACAAATGAAGGTCGATGGCAGGGACTACCGGGCTGTGTGGTGGGAAGGCGACGCGGTCGGATATATCGATCAGCGACTCCTCCCCCACAGGTTTGAGTCGGCCGCCGCCTCCACCGTCGCGCAGGTTGCAGAGGCCATCAGTTGGATGGCCGTTCGCGGCGCGCCCACCATCGGCGTAATGGGCGCCTACGGGATCGCCCTGGCGGCAAAAACCGGTGAGTCGCTCTCAGATGCCTACGACACTCTGCTGAGCACGCGCCCAACCGCCATCAACCTCAAGGTGGGCCTGGACACCGTGATGGCGGCCAGTCCGGATGTGGGAGATATGCCAGACGCCGCTGCGATATTAGACGCCGCCCGCATGCATGACGATGGCGAGGTGATGGCCGCCCGTGATATCGGCCGCCACGGCGCAGAACTGCTGGCGCACGGCTCACGCGTACTGACCCACTGCAACGCCGGTTGGATGGCGGCCCAGGACTGGGGCACCGCCACGTCCCCTATCTACACAGCGGCGCGTGAAGGCCTGAGCCCCTTCGTGTGGATCTCTGAAACACGTCCCCGCCTACAGGGAGCGCGAATCACCACATGGGAGATGCTCAACGAGGGCATCGACCATCGGCTCATCGCGGACAGCGCCGGGGCGCAACTCATGCGGCAGCGCAGGGTAGACATCGTCATCACCGGAGCTGACCGCATCGCAGCAAACGGAGACGCCGCCAACAAGATCGGCACCTATTCGCACGCGCTTGCCGCACGCGCAAACGGTATCCCGTTCTACATCGCAGCCCCACTAACCACGTTTGACATCGACACCCCGGACGGCGAATCGATCCCTATCGAAGAGCGCGACGAAGACGAAATAATTTTCGTAGAAGGAATCACCGAAACAGGTGAGATCCAGCGGGTAAGGGTTCCGCCGCTAGACACTCGGGTGCTCAATCCCGCCTTTGATGTAACGCCCGCTGCGCTGATCACAGGGTTTATCACCGAAGTCGGCGTCATCCCTGCCACACCGGACGGGATAGCTGATGCGTTCAGACGCCCAATACCCTGGTAAATGTCACCACAAACACTCGGCGGAAGTAGCGACCCCGGTTATTCGATCCCCAGCGCACTCTTGACCGCTGATTCCAGACCGCCATCGTTCCACGGTTTGTTCAGATAAGCTGTCGCGCCCAGCGCCCTCGCAAGAGTCATGTCCTCGCCGCCGCGTCGAGCCGTAAGAACAACCACAGGAATATCCGCCAGGTTCTCGTCCTTCTTCAACTCCTTGTGCGTCTCAAAGCCGTCCATGCGCGGCATCATCAGGTCAAGGAGGATCAGGTCCGGCTTACGCTCACGCGCCGCATCGAGCCCCAGATCACCATCAGAGGCCTCCGCCACCTCATACCCCTCATCTTGGAGAAGGGTTGAAAGAGCGAGGCGTACGTCCGGATTGTCGTCCACTACCAAAATCAACGGCACAAGTAGTATCCAGCGGGGATCACGGACCTCGTAAAGGCCCCGGTATTCTTCAATCTAATAATTATGCTGCGATGGTATGCCACGTGGGTACGTCTCCGCTGCCAGATATTCCTGCGTCTTTTCACTAATACCATCATTTCTTTGCAAAATATGCTCTGAACCACCGACGTTTTCCGCCATTCACGTTAATTCTCTTGGGGTAGCTATACTCGGGACGCCCCACGTTCAAGAAACAATCTCCAGTTAGCACCCGCCATATGATGCAATTCACCTCAACTGATCTTGGGAAATGGGAATCCCCTTACCGCACGCTGACCGCGGGCGAACGCCACTCATTAACGCCGGAAGGCATCTGGATGATCGGCGACAAACCGGGACTACTCGCTATCTTCGACGATGACGACATCGTGTACATTACTTCAACGAAAAACTTGGCAAAGACCCTGCAAGCGCTGCCGCGCGAGGGCGCCGAGGTTGAGTTGAGAACACTGGCGGCGATCGTAGACCTTGGTGTGCCCGGTAAGACGGCCGCAAAAAGAGCCAGCAAAGGTCCTACGGCGCAACGGGTAACACGGCTCATCAACCGCATGACCTTCTCAGTCGCCCAGGTGGCTCCCGCGCATATGGATGCCATCAGGGACGCATTTATCGCGATCGCGGACCCGCGCTACAACGGCCGTACATCCATGGCAAATCAGGCGCTCGATCTACTGCCCAAGTAGGCCTGACCCCTGTGTTTCGGGATCCACGGCCTTAATTTCCGGCTGCCGGAGTCCCGCCGGATGCTTCATTCTGAACGATCTTGGGCAGCAGAGACATTACGGCGGCGGCGAGCTTGTCTGGATCATGTCGCACGAAGATACCCTCCGCCACAAGATCGCTCTCAACCACCCACGGAACCAGTGCCTTCATCCTGGAGATATCGTACTCAACGGGCCTGGCGCCCAGCTGCAGGTACCGCTGTTGCACACGCTCGCTGAACTCGGCGGAGTTCACCACAACGACGTCTATCCTGGATTCGTGGCCGATATAACGATTGACCTCGCTTACAAACCGCTCCGCAGTAAATCCGTCCGTCTCGCCCGGCTTGGTCATCAGATTGGTGACGTAAACCAGCCGGGCCCGTGTTGATCTGATTGCCTCACTTACGCCCTGAGCGAGAAGATTCGGGATGAGGCTTGTGTACAGATCTCCAGGAGACAGCACGATGAGATCGGCGTTTGCGATCGCTTCCAGCACGGGCGGGAATGCGTAAGCCAACGGGGAAAGGAACACGTGGTCTATCTCAGCGCCGTCCTCGTTGCCCCGCGTGTCAATCAGGGCCTCTTCTTCCAGTTCCCGGCCGTCAGACAGAACGGCGTGCAGATGCGTATCCGTCAGGGTCACCGGCAGCACGCGCCCCCGGATGTTGAGGAGCTTCGACGCCGCCTCAATGGCGCGATCGTGCGCCCCCGTGATCTCCGTAAGCGCGGCGAGAAGCAAGTTTCCGACGCTGTGGCCTTCAAGTCCCTCGCCCATCGAGAATCTATGCGTAAACAACTGGCGCAGCATCGCCCCTTGCTCGGCGTCGCTTGCGAGAGCCACCAGGCACTGGCGAATATCGCCCGGAGGCAGTTGCCCAAGCTCGTCACGAAGACGTCCCGAGCTGCCGCCGCTATCGCTCATCGCGACGACCGCCGTCAGATCCGGGTCAATCTCGTGGACTTTGAGGCCGGAGAGAACACTAAAGTTCCCTGTCCCGCCTCCGATCACAACGACCGAAGGTTTCATATGTACTCGCCAATAATTTGAGAATTTATGTCACCCACGGGCACACCGGTTATCAATTCACGGTCCCCTAGGCAGGTCCACTCTCGCACGTCAGGTGGTAGTGGTGTCAACGCTGGTCAAAGTCCAAACTATCGTGCTTACAGGTTATAGATCCCACGTAGTGATTTCGGCAAGACGACAAAAGCCAGGCCTGCGAATCCAGATCGCTCGGAATTCACAGGCCTGATGGTGACAAGTCGGACTGTAAGCCGGGTTCTGTCCAAGTCCGGCCGCGGGTTTACGATCTAGCCTTCCTCCCCGCGGTCGATCTCTGTGCGGTCATCCATCTAGTCCTCCCGTTACCGGAAGGATCAAGCGGCCAACCCGAGGACTGGCCAGACGCCTACGTCCCCCTACTTGGCCTTGCACCGGATGGGGTTTACCCTGCCCCGGCCGTTACCGACCGGGCGGTGAGCTCTTACCTCGCCATTTCACCCTTACCCTTCCGTTTCCGAAAGGGCGGTATGTTTCTGTGGCACTATCCGTCGGGTTTCCCCGCCCCGCCGTTAGCGGGCATCCTGCCTGGTGGTGCCCGGACTTTCCTCCCTCCCGATCCGAAATATCCGAACCGGGACGGCGACCGCCCGTCCTACTTGCCAGCCTCGATGGTACAGCGACAACCGCCGCGGTCCCACTCCTAACACCGTGTTTACCAGGGTTTACCAGGGTTTACCAGGCTCAGGGTGGTGATTCCGATGGTCCGGTGCGGAAGACGGGCTCGACCCGATCGGCGTGAACGATCACCCTGTCCACAAACGAAGCGATAGCGGCATGAAGTTCGACCGGCTCAGCCGTGTCGAATGCGCCGAGCGCATCCTCAAAAGTAAAGTTCCCACCCTCGTTAGCGCGGCCTGACTCGGTCATGTTCCGTGTCGTTTGTAGCTCGTCCAGCGGTGTCGCGAGATCTGACACGCTCCCACGACCCGACGCCACGGCACGCACCGACTCCATGAACTGTTGCTCGGCCGCCCTCAGATAGTCGTTGCCTGTATCGCTCGGGGCCCGGCTGAACGACGCCCTCAGGATTTCGATCGGTTCGATCCGCAACACTTCAAGAGTCGCCCGGTCCAGGTCCGCCGCACGCCAACTCGGGTGCGGCTCTTCCTCACCCGCTTCCTCTTCCACCACACCGGCTGAACGCGACGGGCATGCGTAGTAACGATACGATCGCGTCGCCGTACTTCCGTCGACCCTCGTCCAACGCCGGTTTCTCTCTAGGCCATGCATACCCTGACCGCACGACCAGCACCGGGCGAGGCCGCTAAGGAGGTAGGGGCTTAAAACGCGTTTCTTTCGCACAGGGCTGCGCGACGCCATGATGACCTGTGCGCGATTGAACGGTTCTCGCTCCACGATCCTGTCGTGATTTCCGGCGATCCGCATCCCGTAACGAACGTAGCTACCGGTGTAGACGCGGTTACGGAGCATCCCTGATAGCGTCACAGGGGTCCACGGCCTGCCAGACCGGGTGCGAAGCCCTTCTGCGTTAAATATGCCCGCAATGCGCCTTAGGCCGGGGCCGGTTGCCGGTAGTTCTATGCCGGGATCATCATCGGATTCGCCAGCCTCGCCTGAAGGAGTGTCGCCGGCATATAAACCGAACAGCCGGCGGACCAGCGCAGCCTCAATTTTCTCGATCCTGAAAGTCCCGTCGATATCCGCCACGTAACCGTAAGGCGTGCGACCGAGAACCTCACCCCGGGCCGCCTTGGACATCAAAGATTCCCGAACGCGACGGTTCTGGACGGGCGGGCGGCCGGCGAACGGCAGTGACTCCAGACCGTTCTGAAGAGGGTCCGGCAGATCGGGGTCGGTACAGCGAACCTCGCCGCCAACCCGATCCAGCTCGACGAGCCGTTCCACGAGGCCGTCCAGCGTGTCAGAGAGGTGTCGTGGACCCGGTATGACGACAAGCGCCTCGCCCCGGCCAAGCCCCTCCAGGTAGGAAATAAGAGCGCCGTACTGATCAGCCTCGCGTAATGGCGGCTCCCCCGGACCGACCACCCGAGAAAGGGTATGAAAACCCTCACGACAGTACCGATCTATCGCGGAAACAGCCGCCTGTTCAGAGCGCGCGTCGGAAGTGAGAGGCCGGTAGTATCCGGCGGCCCTCACTCTTTAACTCGGTATGAGGATTCGGCCGCAGTTCCCGCAGGTCACGATCGCGTCTGAACGTCGAAGCCTTGACGCTTCCTTCAGAGGCAGAGTGATGTGGCACGCCTGGCAGACGCCCCGTTCTACTCTTGCGATCGCCACACCGTGCCGTCGGAACAGCAGTTGGTCGTATAGCGTCAACTCGTCGGCCGGAACGTTCTGGGACGCCTCTGCCCGCTCTTCTTCAAGAACCGCAACCTCTTTTGCGGCGGCCCTGGACTGTCGCCGGAGCTTTGGGGCGGACTCAGACCAGGTCGTCTCCCGCTCGGCGAGAGTCGTCGTCAGCTCTTCCCTGGCGCGCTCCGAATCCTCGGCGGCAAGCCGGGCCGGGCCTAGAGACTCTTCCGCCTGCATCAGTTCGCGTCGGGCGTTCGTCTGTTCCTCTTCAACGGCGGTCAGCTCTCGGAGGTTTGTCACGGTCCCGCCGTAAATGCGCTCCTCAAGTTCCTCCACCCGTTCCCTCAGGGCCTCGGCATCGACCTCAAGTCGTGCCAGGTGTGCGCGCCGTTCGATGGATTGCTCGCGCTCCTTCTCGGCCCGTTCGGTGAGCACCGGGATCTCGGCCTGATCTTCGAGTTCGGTAGTCAGTCGGTCAAGTTCCTGCTGCTTCTTGGACAGGCGTTCATCGACTTCCTGGAGCGTGAGAAGCAGGTCTCCTGAGAGTTGCATCAAAACCGATACATTATCCGTGGTGAGGGTGCGGGTCAAATATGGGCCGAACGCGTCGTTCTGCGCGTTCTAGACATACCATCGTAAGAACCGTCATCGGAACGTGTCAACAAAAATGGTGTTTCTACGTTTATTTTGCTGATTGAACCGATGTTGCCGCGGGCGTATCGTCTAGATTTCTCTCCTATATTTGGCCCGGGCCAACTTCTATCGTTTCCCTGAGATTTTTGATGCCTTCTTATACGACTCCCGAATATGTGCTCAAGCGACCCCGAACGCGGATCGTGTGCACATTGGGACCGGCGACAGACACGGACGAGATGATTGACCAGTTGATCCACGCCGGGATGTCGGTCGGGAGGCTCAACCTGTCACATGGATCCCTTAGAGAACAAACTGATGCCATCGCCCGTGTAAGAGAGCGGGCTGATCACGCCGGAGTGGCGGTCGCCGTACTCGCTGATCTTCCCGGCCCGAAACATCGGCTGGGACCGGCCCCTGAGTCGGAGTCCGGGCCAGACATCAATCTCGAGCCGGGCCAGAAGTACATCTTGCGAGACGGGAACGGAACATCTACGGCAGAAATCGGCTACGTCCATCCCCCGGGTTTCGTATCCGGCACACCCTCCGGTGCGAGCGTCCTGATCGCTGACGGGGCGATACAACTCAAAGTGATAAATTCCACTCGAACCGAGATCGAATGTGAAGTCACGGTCGGCGGACCCGTACAGTCGGACAAGGCCGTCTCCGCCCCCGGACACGCGTCTCGGATCAGTTATCTGACAGAGGAGACCGGCGCCGCGCTCGAGGTCGCCGCCGAACAGCGTGTCGACTACGTTGGCATCTCCTACATCAGGTCGGCAGCAGACGTACGCCTTGTACGTGACTTCTTCGCCGCGCGCGATTTCCACCCCCTGTTGATCGCCAAGATCGAACTCGCCGAATCCATGGAAAACCTTGACGCGATCATCGACGCCTCGGACGGCGTGATGGTGGCCCGGGGTGACCTCGGTGTCGAGCTTCCCATAGCGCTCGTGCCCGGAAGCCAGAAAAAGATCATCAAACGCGCCAATCAAGCCGGCAAAGTGGTCATCACCGCCACGCAGATGCTGGAGTCAATGATTAACGCGCCCATGCCGACACGTGCGGAGGTGACGGACGTCGCCAACGCCATCCTGGACGGCACGGACGCAATCATGTTGTCCGCAGAAACCTCGGTCGGCGATTTCCCGATCATCGCGACCAGCGTCATGGCGGAGGTCGCTTTAGAGGCGGAAAAAGCTCTCAACCGGGTTGAGATCGCAGACCGGAGACGTACCGGAGTTCAGGGTCTGGACAGCGCCATCGCAGACGCAGCCGTAACCACGGCGGACCGCGTGGGAGCGAAGGTCATCCTCGCATTCACTGAATCCGGAAGCACCGCCGAACGCGTCGCTGGATTCCGCCCCGGGATCCCGATCATCGTCATTACGCCCGACGCCCGGGTCGGGCGTGGACTCGCCCTCCGCTGGGGGGTCACGGTCATCACTTCGCCCCGGCCGAACAGCATCGACGAGATGTTCAGACAGGGCTCGCAGATAGCGCTTGATAGCGGTCTCGTGAAATACGGAGATCGCGCCGTCGCGGTGATCGGCGTACCCATCGGTGTCCACGGCAGCACGAACCTGCTCAGGGTGATCGACCTGCCAGAACCTGAAGCTACAAGCTAACCTCTCGGAACTCTGCGCAAAGGCCGGGGGACGTTAATCCCGCAACCCCGTCCGTAGTCTTCCGACGATCTCTGGAGACGATGGCTCATGCCCGTAGCATGCCGCGTTAAATCGTTCCGTCACCAGGTCGACCGGCATCCCCGGTAACGCCCGTGACATCGCGCCACGTAACTCGTTTGGCGTATGTCCTGACTCCGGCTCCATCCCACGGCGCGTCGCCACCTTCAGGTAACTGAAGTAAAGCTGAAAAACCTCGGAAATACCCGGTTCGTCTGCCGGATATCGCCGCTCTATCTCGGAATCACTGTGGCGACGCATCCAATCCGGTAACAACTTCCCGAGCAGCCCGGCAAGATCCTTCCCAGCATCAGCATCCCCGCGTACCGATTCGCGATTGTTCCCCAGCCTGATTCGCCGTTTCGTCATAAAGCGGCGGAAGGTGATGTAAAGGACGAAGAGGATGGCGAGGACGATGAAGATCGCCAGTGGAATTCTGAGTAGATCGACAACGAGATCGAACACGCCGGACTCGCCGTCGTCCACCACCGCCAATCCGGTATCCGTGTTGAAATCGATTCCCGGGCCTTCGGGGAATTGAATCCCAGTATTGCCCTCACCTCGCCACTTCCTCAATAGCCACACCAACCCCAGCGCTAGCACAGCAAACGGGGCAGCGATAGCTATCAAAATCCACGATAGCAACACACCGATACCTCGTCCCAGAGCATGGACAGCATCGTTAAATACGACGGCCAGCACGGTAATCGTGATCGCCGAAAGGAGAATTCCGGCCACCATCATCGTCATGAACCGGCCCCAGAACGCCGACCCGCTTTTGACATCCCCGACTGTGGAAAGATGGTTGATCGCCATACCGGCCAGTGCGGCGGCGAAGAACGGAAGAATCAGGAATTTTGCGTCCACATCGTTGCCACTGATCTGTTCCATCAACAGCAATATGCCCAGCGCTGCCGCACCCGTGTAGAAAATGGTTCGCTGGCTGCTCTCGGGCTCGTCTGAGTTCAAGAGTGCTGTTCCACGCAGCCACACGATGAAGGCGATAGTTATCGCCATGATCACCCCAACCACACCGTCGGAGTCTATGTCACCGGCGGTAAGCGCCAGGGGCCAGTCAAGATCCAGCCCTGATCCGCCCCCTATCGCCCGGGCGGCCGCCGCCAGATATATGATGGGGAACCCGACGAGCGCCTGTACGAGCGCCAGTGTCACGAGATCACCCCGGGCCCCACCTATCACCCAGTTGGCGATCATCGAGACACCCATGATCGCCGCCACGGCAACCCACGCCAGTGGAGCGGTATCCAATCCGATAAGCAACGTGGCGATCGCCGCAAACATAAATATCCGGGCGCTCTCTGACACCCAGAGTGAGAACATGATCAGGCGCTCGCGGTTGTCACTCATGCGTGGGCCTCGCCCGGTGAACTTTGATGGAGGGTCAAGTTAAATCCTCCACCGTTCAAAGCTGGCCTCGCCGCGCTCAAGTTCGGCATCACGTTGATGATCGTCGTCAAAATCGTCCGCGAACGTGTCGCCAATGCTCGCCCGCGGTGGCGGCGGTAGGGGAAGATCGAACCGATCGCCCATACTCTCTATCGGCACGTGTGTCGTTCCCTCAGGGGCGTCGTCCCATCCCACGTAGATGGCGCGCACCGGGTGTCCCTTTGCCGACAGCCGTTCGGCCACCTCGATCAGATCGGGGCTCATCACGGCGGATACGATCACGATAGTCGCGCCGAACGGGACGGCCCAGCTTGCTTCGCGTTCAAGCAAACGGTCTATCCGTTCCGGCGACACAGGGCGGACCATTGCAAGCGCCTCCATGATCGCTGCCAACTGACCCGGGCTTGCGGACGGAGGTATCACCATCCGGGTGCCTGGCCGAAGAGCGACGCCGTTCGTAACCAGCCCGACTCGGTGCCCAAGCTCCATCGTCCGCGTGGCGATAGATGCGGCACCGACGATGGCCCTCTCAAGCAGACGGGGCGAGTATCCAGTGAAAAGGTAACTCGTGGTCGATATGTCCATCACGACCACGGCGTACTGGGTGACCGATGGATCAAACGTCCGTACAAGCACCTGCCTCAATCGTGCCGTGACCTTCCAATCGATCGTCTTGATGGGATCACCGGGCACGTAATCCCGTAGCCCACGTGGTCGGTGCGGATCGTCCCATAACGCCACCGAGGCCCGGTTATCCCCGATGGGCCTCCCGGATGGCATCTCAAAGTCCGGCAATGGAACAATCTGCGGGTACACGAGCACCCCTTCACGAGGCTGCGCGACCGTGTCGTTTTTCGGGAACATCCCGAACAGGTCTCCAGAATCGAGCATGGCCGGACCCAGCTGGTGGTATCCCCTGCGGAGCGCCTTCACCGAATATTTCAGGCGCACCCGCTCGTACCACGCAAGGTTGATCGACTCTCTTAGCTCAAGCGCCGCCCGGCTGTTTGAACGCGCCATTTTTGCGTTCTTCACTTCGAGGCCGATGGGAACCGTATCTGCAATGCGCAGCCACGGCATGGGAATCGGTTTCGCGTTGGTCACGCTGATCTCGATATCGAACTCATCGCCGACGAATACCGCGTTTTCCGGCAGTTTGCGCTCGTACAAGACATCTTCTAACGACAGCCGACTCCAGATTCGCGCGCCTATAGCTATCAAAAAGCCAAATACTCCGACGATCAGGATGAACGGCGACACAAGGCCGATGCCGACCAGCATCAGCACTATGAACAGGAACTCCCAGAGTCCCGAGAGAATCTCTTTTCGGGTCACCGGCGCCCGTTCTCACGTTGCCCGCGTGCATCCCGCTGCCCGGACATCTAGTCGATCAACCGTTTCGCGAAGGTCCAGCCGAGCCTATCGCTCGATCGGGACCTCCGTCTTCTCAAGCAGTTCATTGATAACGTTGTCCCCGGCACGCCCGCGCAGACCTGCCTGCGGTGACACCATCACCCTGTGGGCAAGAACCGGTACGGCCACGTGCTTGATGTCGTCCGGAAGCACGTACCCACGTCCCTGTATCGCCGCCCAAGCCTGTGCGGCGTTGTACAGCGCTATCGCCGCCCTCGGACTGGCGCCGAGGTGCAGCGCCTCGTGCTCACGTGTCGCCGCCACCAGGGAAAGCAGATAGTCTCGCAAGCTGGGCTCAACGGTCACGTCTGATATCGAATTTTGAGCGGCCAGGAGCTCCTCGCGTGTCACCACTGCCGGGGTTTCAGGGGTAGGGCCTCCGGTGGTGAATCGCTCGATTATGTCTGCCTCTTCCTCGCGATTCGGGTAGCCGAGTGAAATCCGCAGCATGAACCGATCAAGTTGGGCCTCTGGAAGCGGGAACGTTCCTTCCAGCTCAACCGGGTTCAGCGTCGCCATCACCAGGAACGGGTCTGGTAACGGTCTCGTCTCCCCGTCCATCGTCACCTGCCGCTCCTGCATCGCCTCCAGCAGGGCCGTCTGGGTTCGCGGAGTGGCCCGGTTGATCTCGTCCGCAAGTAATATCTGCGTGAAAATTGGACCCCTTCGGAACTCGAACTCGTTGTCACGCATGTTGAATATAGATACGCCAAGCACGTCCGCAGGCATCAGGTCGGGCGTGAACTGGATCCTCCCGAAATCACACCGGAGCGACGCCGCGAGCGACTTGGCGAGGGTGGTCTTGCCAAGTCCTGGTACGTCTTCGATCAGCAGATGGCCGCGGCACAGCAACGCCACGATCGCCAGGTTAATGGCGCCATCCTTGCCGACGATCACGTGCTGAACCGCTTCACGGACCCGTAAAGCAAGATCGGCGATCTGCTCCACCCCACCAGCGCCGTTCCCACGTGATCTCACGGCCGCTCCTGCTTCTGACGCATTTGAGTTCTCAGGAACCGTTGTCGCTATGTCCTCAATCGGAGAGTCGTTCATGCCGTCCTCCGATTCAGGAGTAGGGCCATCCCCGATGAGTTCGTCGTCTTCCGATGCGGTAGTTGGAGTTTCAATTACTTCCCCTGAAATCTCGGGAGATTTATTTGATGTCGACGCTTGAGGTTCTGGCGAAGAACGCTCTTCGGTCTGGACCGGGGTTGGATCGGCCTGTCTGGCGTATTGTGAATCCGTGCCGGTACGATTCGCTGACGCAACTGTAGACGGGGCAGGCACCCCATCCAGGTCATTGCCGCAACCGATGCAGAAACGAGCGTGCGCCTCGTTGTGTGAGGCGCATCCCGGGCAGGCCTTCACGCCCTGCGGCTGTCGCTGATCCAGGTCAGGGACGATCAGCGGCTCGCCACACCTGTCGCAGGACTCAATTCCAGAAGTGTTTTCGGTCCCACAGTGAGCGCAGAACACACTTCACCTCCGCCGATTCCGCAGCCGATCGATGAGGTCGTCGATACCGGCCGCGGGTAGAAGTAGTTGCGCAATGCTATACGCACCGGGCAGCAGCCGGGACCGCTTCAGCCCTATTGTGCGTAAATCACACGACCGTAACGGTGTTTGTCAGGCGGCCAATGGCCTCGATCTCGACGTTGACGATGTCACCCTCGGCAAGCGTGAAGTCCATCGGCGGGATTACCCCGGTTCCGGTAACCACTGTCGTCCCGTCCGGCACAGAGTTGTGCCGCTGCAGCCAATCGGCGATGTATTCACAATCCCGGTACATCTCGCTGGTGGAAGTCGTCCCGTTGAACACTTCATTGCCGTCGCGCTGGATCGTAAGCCTGACAGCCAGATCCTGTGGGTCTCCGACCGCGTCCAACGTGGCGAAGCACGGGCCGATTGAGCACGACTTGTCGTACACCTTCGCCTGCGGGAGATAAAGCGGGTTGTCGCCTTCGATCGACCTGCTGCTCATGTCGTTTCCGCAGGTGTATCCGGCGACCTTGCCATCAAACAGCACAAACGCCAGCTCAGGCTCGGGGACATCCCAGGTCGAGTCCGCCCGGATTCCTACCTCGCCATACGGGCCCGTTACCCGGCTCGGCGTCGCCTTAAAAAACACCTCGGGACGCTCCGCCACGTACACCTTGCCATATACGTCCGGCGTGTCGCTCTCAGCTTGCCGCTCAAACATACTGCTCTGGTATGTCACCCCCGCGGCCCACACCTCCGGCGGCATGAACGGTATCTCCAGTTTCGGGCCGTGCGTTTGCCCGACGGTGTTCTCGTGAAGCTCCTCGATCGACAACGTGCTGACGATGCCGCGGTCGACGATCTGACGCGCCACGTGGTCCAGCGAGACGCCCATCAGCGATGCCGCACGTAGAAGTGCGAACAGGTCCGTCGCGTGTGGGTTCGCGGAGGTCAGGTCAAACAGGGTGTCGTCAGATGTCTCCACCCCCAGGTGGGACTCACCCCGAATCGAAAACTGGTAGTAACGCATTCCGGTCCTGCCTTCAGATCAGGTATGAAGTTTTGCTGGTAGATATGAAGCGACTGGCTGGCCCACAAAGTTCTGGACGCTGCCATCGTTCGGAGCATGTTGAGGTCTTGAAAACGCCTGCGGAGGTAGTCATGACGCGGAGCCAAGTCGCGCCGGATCATGGCGCTCATAGAACCGGGTCAACGGTACGTTTTTGCTGGCCCACAAGCGGGGGCGATGCTACGATTCGGCCCTATCGTTGTCAAAGGGGTCGCTTACCCTCTTATTTTATTGACGTTTTAGCCCCCCGCTGGTGACGCTCTCAATTAGCTGCTCAGGGGCGTATCGCAAAGCATTTAGAAGGAACCAGCCCACACTTGCCTCAATCACCTTCATCGACCATCGGTTTCATAGGCGGCACCGGCCCGGAAGGGCGCGGACTTGCGGTGCGCTTCGCCGCCGCCGGGCACGATGTAGTCATCGGCTCCAGGGACTTGGCCCGCGCCACCGAGGCGGCGGACGAGGTTAGGTCCATCCTGGCCGAAGTTGGCGATGCGGCTGACGTGCGTGGAGCGCTCAACGCTGATGCAGCTGTCGCGTCTGACATCGTCTTCATCGCCGTGCCGTACGCCGGCATGATGGCGTCGCTGGAACAGCTCTCCTCAGTCCTGACTGGAAAGATCTGCGTGAACGTGATCGCCCCGCTGTCGTTTGCAGGCGGTATTCCGGCAGCGGCGCCTCCAGACATCGGCTCAGCCGCCGAAGAAGCCGCACAGTACGCGCCCGGTCTGCGATGGGTCGCCGGGCTGCACACACTCTCTGCGCGTGACCTGCTCAAACCCACCACCTCGCTCGATACCGACGCCATCATTTGCGGCGACGACGACGATGCCAAATTGACGGTAAGCGAACTGCTTTCGGAAGTTCCCGGCCTGCGACCGGTAGACGCCGGTCCCCTGCAGAGCGCCCGGTACCTGGAGGGCGCCACCGCCCTGCTTATTAACATCAACAAGCACTATAAAACCCACGCCTCCCTGACAATCTCCGGCCTGAATATCGAGTAGCGATAATGGCGTTTTCCGTAACACCACAACGCGTCGCCGTCGTCTATTCGGACGAGGTATGGCGTTACGAGATGAGCGACACCCACCCGCTGCGCCCGGTGCGCTGGAAGTGGGCGTTTGAACTTATGGCTGCCGCGGGATTGACGAAGGCTCCCAACATCTCGATCGTCCCTCCCCGTCCGGCCACCGACGACGAAATCAGGCTGGGACACTCAGCCGAGTACCTGTCTGCCGTAAAGGCGATGTCATCAGGTCTTGAACTGCCGGCCGGCCCCTCCCACGGCTTCGGTCCCGGCGATAACCCGGTATACAGCGGCATGTATGAAGCGAA
>JAYGCG010000079.1:0-12383 GCA_046583455.1 Dehalococcoidia bacterium
GCCGGGTGTCCGACACGGCAACCGCAATCGCTCGGCCGCCGATGCCCGTGTGCTGCCGATCCACCCGGTGCTAAACCCGCCGCCGCGTGTGGACGTTGATTAGGTTGAAGCAGTCAAGGGCGTGGCAGAGTGATCAAGGTAATTCGAGTGCCTCAGGGTGGGTGTTCCCGCCCCTACGGCGTGTTACTTCTCTTCATCCACCGGCGGGCGACCGTAGCGGCCGTCTTTCCACAGGCGGCGTAAACGGTCGCCTATGCGCGGCTCGAAGCCCTGGTTGCCGGGTTCGTAGTAGCGGTGCCCCCGTACGTTTTCGGGTCGATTCTCCATCGCAGCGAAGTTGTCTTCGAAGTCGTGTGAGTACTTGTAGCCCTCGCCGTGTCCCATGTCCTTCATCAGCGTCGTCGGGGCGTTTCGCAGGTGCATCGGGACGGGATCGTTTCGGGTGTCTCGCACGTCCGCCAGCGCCTTGTTGATCGCCACATAGGCGGAGTTGCTCTTCGGCGCGCTGGCTAGATAAACCGTCGCCTCGGCGAGAATGATGCGAGCTTCTGGCATACCGATCAGGTGGACCGCCTGCTGCGCCGCCACCGCCACGCGAATCGCCTGTGGATCGGCCAGTCCCACGTCCTCCGCTGAAGCGATCACGAGGCGTCGGGCGATGAACATCAGGTCCTCGCCGGCGTCCAGCATCCGGGCCAGCCAGTAGAGGGCGGCATCCGGGTCCGATCCACGTATCGTCTTGATGAAGGCGGAGATGGTGTCGTAGTGAAGATCGCCCGTTTTGTCGTAGCGAGACTGCTGCTGAACCGCGTTTTCGACCGTCTCAATTGAGACCACCCGCGCGCCGTCCTCTGACGGCTCGGTCGATGCGACCGCTAACTCAAGCGAATCCAGCCCGTGGCGTGCATCGCCGTTCGCCACCCGAATCAGCAGCGCACGAGCCTCATCGGTCAGGACTGCCTCTGGCTCGCCAGCACGTAGCTCGGGATCGGTCAGGGCGCGGTCGATCAGCGCCGAGATGTCTTCGTCTGCAAGCGGCTCCAGTCGGAACACTCGGGCGCGGGAGAGCAGTGGCCCGATCACCTCAAACGACGGATTCTCGGTGGTGGCGCCGATAAGCGTCACCGTCCCCTCTTCAACGTCCGGGAGGAGCGCGTCTTGCTGCGACTTGTTGAAACGGTGGATCTCGTCCACGAAAACGATCGTCGGATGGCCTTCCATGCCCAGTCGGTCTTTGGCCGCCTGCACTGCGGCACGTATATCACGGACTCCGGCGTTAACGGCGCTTATCGTCTCGAAATGTGACTGGGTTACAGATGCAATCACTCTTGCGATGGTGGTCTTGCCCGTGCCGGGCGGCCCCCAGAGGATCAGGGACGGCACCCGATCGGCCTCGATGGCACGCCGGAGCACCTTGCCCTCGCCAAGTAGGTGCTGCTGACCAAGGATCTGATCGAGCGTCTCCGGCCGCATTCGCGCCGACAGGGGCGCGGATCGTCTGGCGATCTCTTTGCGTCTATGGTCGAAAAGGGTCATTAAATCCCCCCAGTGGGGTCCCCGTGGGGGATGGATTTGGAGGACGTATAAGAGTTATTGCTGTTGTCAGGTGTTCCTAACGTTCTTTGGGAACTTCGGATGCATACACGAACCTGCTTTACGTCCGGGGCGATCTCAAATAACCGCCCGTCAGGGCCTAGCGACGACCGTCCGGTGGTGGAAGCGGCGCCGAGTTGTGTGAGTTCTTGCGGGTAGCATACCGGTCGCCTGTCTTCAGCTCGGCGATCGTGACTCCGTCTCCGCCCATTCCGTACGATGCGGGGTACGACTTGTCGACTAGATCGTGGCCCTTGAGATGTTCCCGAACCGCCTGCTTCAACCTGCCAGATCCATGTCCGTGAACGGCGTGGATGACGGGAGCGTTCGCAGCGAAACAGACCTGTAAATGCTTGTCCAAGGCGATCAGGGCTTCCCGGACAAAAAGGCCGTGGAGGTCGATATTGAAATCCACGTAAGCTGCGGCGAACCCCGGCGTTGGGGGCGGAAGATTTTGGACCTTTTTGCGCTTACGTGCTGGTGACATATGTTAGTGGCGGCCTATTTCAATAATCGCCGAGCTACATCATGGAGGTAAGGCCGCCAGTTCTGGACGTCATGGCCACCTCCCGTCAGATGGGCGATATGGTCAACGCCCCGCTTATCCAGCCACGAGAGCAGCGCCCGATTCACGTCGTACAGGTGGTCGAGGTCACCGCAGCCTATCCAGAGCAGGTCGGGGGAGGGGGCGTCTGTCAGTCCTCTGCCGTACACACACTCGAATTCCGATTCGCGAATGGCCGAGCTGAACCCGGCGATCCAGCCGAACGTGTCCAGGTTGCCCAGTCCGATAGCGAGAGATTGACCGCCGCCTCCCGAGAGCCCGGCGATGGCACGGTTGTCACGATCCAGTAAAACCCGGTAGTTGGACTCGATCTCCGGGATGACGTCCTTGAGCAAATCCTGCTCAAACAACTCGATGTTCTCTCGGAAACCGATGCTGCCCGATTCGCGGCTGATCTGCGGGTAGGCCCGGCCGTACGGCATCACGACCAGCATGGGTACAGCGGCGTCGCATGCGATCAGGTTGTCGAGAATGAAGTTGGCCCCGGCCTTCGTTCGTCCAGTTCGCCTCTGAGCCGCCGGTGCCGTGTAGCAGGTAGAGGACGGGGAACTGCTGGTCGCCGCTGGTCTCGTATCCCGGCGGCGTGTAGACGTACATCTGACGCGTGACCCCGAGCGTGGCGGATTCGTACCAACGCATCGTCACGTTCCCGTGCGGCACACCGTCGATCTCGTAAATGGCCGGCACATCGCCGGGTACCTCGACGAAATTGCCGAGAGTACGTTCGTTCTGGGTGACTTCTGGATTGTTAGGATCGTTTACTGCTGTTCCATCGACGATGAAGTTGTAGCGGTAGATGTTGGGTTGCACCGGACCGACCGTGATCTCCCAGACGCCATCGCCGTTCCTTGACATCGGCTTTGGCGGGTCGATGAACTCGCCACGTGCGCTCGAACTAAGGCCGTGAAGCTCTACGAGACTGGCGTTTGGAGCCGCAAGACTGAACGTCGCTGTTCTATCTTCATTGACGACCGGCGACACCACATAAGTACGGTTTCTTGAGAAATTGGTCGGGTCGCTAACGGTCGCCATCGGGTATTTCCTCCGATCGTCTCTTAAATATCAAGCGTTGAGCGCTAACTTCACCGCCTCGACCACGGCAGCTGACTGGCCGTCCAACACCGTTCGAGGATCGAGTACAACAACCTCGTCCTCTATGCGTGCGATCACGGGCGTCGGTCCTGAACGTAGTCGCCCGGCGAAAGCGTCCGGTGAATCGGGCGGCGTTACCGCGAGCAGCGTGGTGGCGAGGGTCTCTCCCGGCAGGCTGCCGCCGCCGACGGTTGATTGGCCGTCACGCAGACCCACCGCCGGTGAGTCGATCTCATTTAGCCAGCTCTCGGCTGTCCTGGTGATCGTATCCAGGGACAACGAAATCATTCGCCACACGGGAATTTCCTCGGGTGCCTTTTCCTTCAGGAACGACGTCAGGGTTGCCGATAGCGCGGCGAGCCCCATCTTGTCGATCCTCACGGCGCGCACCAACGGATGCCGGCCCAGTCGCTCCACCCACTCCGCATTCCCGGCCACGATGCCCGCCTGCGGACCACCGATCAGCTTGTCTCCAGAGAAGAAGGACAGCTCGACACCGGCGTCGACGCTTTGCTGAACCGTAGGCTCGGGGGCGAGGCCGTACTGCGTCGTGTCCAGCAGGCAGCCGCTTCCGAGATCGTTCAGCACCGGCACGCCACGTTCACGGCCCAGGGTGACGAGTTCGTCCAGCCCCGCCTCGTGCGTGAAGCCGATAACACGGAAGTTGCTCGGATGTACCTTGAGTATCGCTGCGGTCTTGTCGTTTATGGCAGAGGCGTAATCACTGACGTATGTGCGGTTGGTGGTGCCGACCTCGACCAGTGTTGCACCGGATTGCTTGAGTACGTCCGGGATTCGGAACCCGCCGCCTATTTCGACGCCTTCGCCCCGGGAGACGATGACTTCTCCTCCCGGAATCGGGCTGGCCGGCCCGGCGACGGCGCTGAGGCTGAGCATGATGGCAGAGGCGTTGTTGTTGACCACGAGGCCGGTCTCTGCGCCGGTTACCTCTGCGATTAGCCGGCCGATGTGCGCCTGCCTTGATCCACGGGACCCGGCCCGTACATCAAACTCAAGATCGCTGTAACTACCGGCGGCCGCGTTGACGGCGGCCATCGCCGATTCGCTGAGCGGAGCGCGACCTAGGTTGGTGTGTATCACCACGCCAGTTGCGTTCACAAGCGGCCGCGGCCACGGCGACCATTCCTCTTCAGCGCGCGCCATGATTTCCGCCGCAAGTTGTTGCAGCGCGGGCGCATTCTTGCCATCCCGAATTGCATCCCGGCTGGCGTCAAGCTGCTGTCTGGCAAGGCTCACGACGGCCGCGTGGGAGTATGCTCCGGCCAGCCCGCCGAGTCCTGGCTCCTGGAGGAGCTGCTCGACGCTTGGCAGAGACCTGAACTGTGTATTTATGTGGTCGTTTGTCATCGGCTCTCGCCCGGGTTGTGTACATACCAGTACGTAGTCGCCCGGAATGTCTACTTTGGAACCCTTAGCCGCACTATAATAAGCGGCTGTTAGTTTGTGGAGACTGCCCTCAATCGTGAAAACCACGCTACCGTGTTGACAATTGGCTTGACCGGCGGCATCGGTTCGGGGAAAAGTGAAGCTTCTGGCATCCTGCGAGAACTTGGCGCACTGGTAATAGACGCTGACATTGTGGGGCACGAAACGTATCGAAGTGGGCAGCCGGCCTGGGACGAGATAGTCGAAGCCTTCGGCGACGAGGTCATCGACTCAGATGGAGAGATCAATAGAGGAGCGCTCGGGAAAATCGTGTTCGATGACCCCGGGAGCTTGAAGCGATTGACCGACATCGTCTGGCCCAAAATTTGTGAAGGCCTGAAGAATCGGATGGCAGGAGAGCGGGACGCAGGGGGCACAGATGTCCTCGTCGTTGAAGCTGCCGTACTGTTCGAGGCTGGATGGGAGAACCTGTTCGACGAGATCTGGGTGGTGACAGCCCCCGAGAAGGATGTCCTGGAGAGGCTTGAACGCCAGCGCGATCAAAAACCGGAGCAGACGCGCGCAAGGGTGCGCGCTCAGATTACCAATGAAGAGCGAGAGAAACGGGCCGACGTGATGGTCCGAAACGACGAAGACCGGGCGGCGCTTGCCGCAACGGTTAAACAACTGTGGACCGATAGGACCCAATAAGGGTTCCAAAGACATCCCAGGGAAGGCACAACGGGTAATGACGACAACCGAGTACCGGGAATATCGCGTTGAAGAGTACACAGTCACCGAGGAGCCGTTTTACGCTCCTTTAAGCGACGAGATTGATATCTTCACCGCCGCATATGAGGAAAAACTTCCTGTCCTTCTGAAGGGTCCGACAGGTGTTGGGAAGACTCGATTTGTTGAGTACATGGCGTGGCGATTGAGCCAGCCACTGAGTGTTGTACAGGACGGGACGAAGAAACCCGCGAGCAAGAACGGTCAACATGCAATTCCGCTTGTCACCGTGGCCTGCCACGAAGACATGACGGCGAGCGACCTGATCGGTCGCTACCTCCTTGACGCCGACGGAACACGCTGGGTCGATGGCCCGCTGACCCGCGCCGTCAAGGCCGGTGGCATCTGCTACCTGGACGAGATCGTCGAAGCCCGCAAGGACACGACAGTCATCATCCACCCGCTGACAGACCACAGGCGCATGCTGACCATCGACAAGCTCGGCCAGGTGGTTGAGGCTGCAGACGGTTTCCTGATGGTGGTCTCTTACAACCCGGGATACCAGAACGCCTTGAAAGACCTGAAGCACAGCACCCGGCAGCGCTTCATTGCACTCGAGTTTGATTTCCCGCCGCCTGAGGTTGAGATGCAGATCATCATGCACGAGGCCGAAGTGGAGGCTGAGCTAGCTGAACAGCTTGCAAAACTGGGAGACAAGATCCGAAACCTCCGTGACCACGGCCTCGCTGAAGCCGCAAGTACCCGTGTGCTGATCTACGCAGCACGGCTGATGAATCAGGGCGTCGCGCCGCGACGTGCCTGCCAGGTCGCCGTGACGTGGGGAATCACGGACGACGCGCAGATGCAGCGCAGCGTGGACGAGGTCGTGACCACGATCTTTGCCTGATGACCAGCGGCCCAAACGCGCCCGATGCGACAGGGGACGCGGCCGGGGGAACGCTCCCGGCCCTGTCTCGTGATCGCGTTGAGCGTGCGTTGCGTAAACGGCGTGGGACCGGCGAAAACGACATAATCGGCCGGCCGGCTGCGGTGTTGGTGCCGTTCTGCATGGTCGGCGATGAACTGTCCGTGTTGTTTATCCGTCGATCACAAAATCTACGCAATCATCCGGGCCAGATGGCGTTTCCCGGGGGAGGAGTAGACACCGGGGATAAAAATCTCTCAGCTACCGCAGTCAGGGAAACCGTTGAAGAGATTGGCGTCGATCAGTCCGAGGTTGAAGTGTGGGGAACCCTGGATCCGCTACTGACCATCTCAGAGTTTGCGCTCAGTCCGTTCACCGGTTGGCTCTCGCGCACAAGTGACCTGAAGTTAAGCGAGCGTGAGGTGAGTGAAGTGGTCACGGTGCCTGTAGCCAGGTTGATAGACGGATCTTGCGACCGGGACGAGACCCGCAGGTACGAATCTGGATACGTGACACGACCAACCTACGCATACAATGGCCGGGTTATCTGGGGATCAACCGGGATGATCGTTTCACAGCTAATCGATTGCCTCAGGAAAGCCTGAACGTTACGGCCTGAAATTATTGGCTGAATTTATTGGCCTGGGGCCAGGAATGAGACAACTTGACCACTAACGATTCATCGCCAGCTGGTGACCTGGGACCGGAGATGGCGACCATCGAGAAAGAACTCGAGCGGTTTCCTTCCGCCGTGCTTGAAAAGTACGCGGCGGCACATTCCGAGCTAGAAAACCGGCTGCGCCCGCAGGATCTGCTTGACTGGGCCAATCACGCCCTTGCGATCGCCGGCAAGGCCGTACGTTCGTGGGAGGCAGCAGCGGAGTACCTGGAGGCCAGCCCAGGCGTCCAGCGGCAGCTACCGTCCGGCCAGTTCATTCGCTGGGCGGCGATCGGCGGAAGGCTCTGTGACGATTCGCCGAGCCTTGCCGTTTCTTTCTTCAAGGCCAGCCCGGACGCGTTGACGCGTCTCCGGCCGCGTTACGTCGATGACTGGGCCAACCTTGGTCGGGCTCTCTACAGGGGCACCTGGAAGTCCAGCAACCTGGCCTGCCACTTCTACGAAGTCAGCCCTCAACTGCTCGAATCTCTGACTTTTGCCGAGTTCACACGCTTCGGTGAGTCGCTCCAAGTCCTGTCGCGCAGGTCGTACGACCTTGCAGACGAGTGCCTGGTTAAAGCGGCGCGGCTGTTCCCACGGTTTGGTGAGGATCGTGACGCTTTCATCACCGTGTCGCACGATCTGGCCGAACACTCATGGCGTGAGGTGAAGAGCCTCTACGATGTCGCTTCGACCTCGCTAACGGCGCTTGAGCCGGTATATCGCAGCCGGTTGCTCGTCATTGCCAGACGGTTGATCGCCGCGGAGCAGACCGCCATCGGCGAGTTCTTTGCCGGGGCCAGCAACGCCGTGAACCGTGTCCCCACGGAGTTCAGACAGCGTCTGTTGGAACTGGCTGAGGAGCCGCTGGCATTGTCGCCATCGTCCGTGAACCTGCTTATTACCCAGGCGCCAAACATCCTGGACCGATTGAGTCCCTCCCAGTTTGAGGAGTGGCACAGGGAAGGCATGCGTACCATCAAGGAGTCGCCGGAGTCAGGCCCGGCCTTCTACCGGCTGGAGTCCGCACGCTCCCGGGAGTCGCTCGACCAGCTTTCCTCGGGCGTGGAACTCAACCGCGTCAAGGATCTTCTGCGGAACTACTGTCGCGCGCTCTGCGCCAAGGATATCGAAGTCAATGCCACCTCGATGATCGTCGATAAGAAGATCGGCTGGGTGGATGAGCAGAGCGCTACGACCGAAGGCACGACGATCTATTTGCCGCCCGTGGCAGATCGATTCTCTGACAAGGATGAGAACTTCGGCTGGTACAAGGTCATCGCCACTCACCAGAGCTGCCACATCGAATTCGGTAGCTTTGAGTTTGACTTCGACACGCCGTCGACACTGTTTACGGACCTCCGTCCGCAAATGAAACCTGCTGCGAAGCCGAAGACCGACGCGTCTGCCGTTGTAGCGGAACTTGCGGAGGCCGCGATTCCGGGAGTGAGCGTTCCGGAGGCTCAGGAGGAAGAGGGCGGCATCGAGACGGCCTACCTGACGGACATGGGCCGGTTCTTTGACATGTTCACCGACCGAACGCTGGGCCTGGACATCTTCACAGTGGTCGAGGACACGCGCCTCGACTCCAGAATCCTGCACGAGTACCGGGGCCTGGCCGCGAGCTACCTCCAGACGCAGGTGTTTTCGCTGGCGGAGCGCCCGCGGATCGAAAGTCTTCCGATGCGGGAAGCGATGGTTGAATTCATCGTTCGGCTCAGCCTGCGCCAGACCGGAACCATCAAGGTCCCGAAGGACTTTACCGATATCGCCCAGCAGATTCGCCGCATCGTGAACATGCTGTCGGAGATTGGGGCCACGGTCGAGGACTCTGCCGAGGCGGCGACCCGCATCTACGCCATGATCGCCGATGTGCCGAACAACACTATCCCCGAAGAAGAGTTCGAGGATGTTGACCTCGATGACGAGATTCCGGATGAGGATGAAGAGGAGAACACGGACGAGATTCTCCAGATGTTCAGCGGCGAGGGCGAGAGTGCCGGCGAAGAGGCGGGCGAGGCCGGTGAAACTGACGAACAGGAGCAGATGGACGACGAGTCGTACGACCCTCCGGAAGATGTGGACTATCGCGGCGAGTTCAAGCCGGAGATGGCCCAGCTCCTATCACAGATTTCGATGGACGCCGCCGATTTCGATGGCGAGCCGGAGCCGATCACGCAGGAACAGCTCGAGGAGCTGCTGAAGAACTCCACGGAGCTCGAACAGGGCGAAATGGAGGAGGGTGAAGAGGGCCAGCAACAGCAGATGGACGAGATGCTGGAAAACCTGATGAAGGAGATGCAGCAGCGCGATCCTGACAACCAGCAGTTTGGCGACGGCCCGCTGGTCCATGTGCCGGAAGAGGGCGGGCCGCTGGAAGCTACAGAGCCGAATACATTCGTCTACCCGGAGTGGGACTTCCGCGCCCACGACTACAAGCCGAAATGGTGCATCGTCCACGAAAAAGAGATGGCAGAGGGCGAGCCGCAGTTCTATCAGGACACGCTAAACGAGCACTCTGCGCTGGTGCGTGAGATTCACCGGCAGTTTGAGCTGGTGATGCCGGAGATGTTCCGCAAGGTGAAACGGCTTGAGGACGGCGAGGAGTTCGACCTGGATGCCGTTATCGAGTCGGTCATCGACAGACGTACCGGCACGACGCCGAGCGACAAGGTGTTCTGGCGCCGAAACAAGGTGGAGCGCGACGTGGCTGTGGCCTTTCTCCTGGACATGAGTGCATCGACGGCCGAGGCGATCGACGAGAACAAGCGGCCGACCGATGACTGGGGCGCGCCGGACGATCCTGTGGAGTACATGGTGTGGCTGAGATCGCGTCGTGCGGAAGGGCTGCGACGATCTTACAAGCGCATCGTGGACATCGAGAAGGAGGGCATCATCCTCCTGACGAGCGCGCTTGAGCAGACCGGCGACATGTACGGAATTTACGGTTTCTCGGGCTACGGCCGGGAGAACGTGGAGTTCTACGTCATCAAGGCGATGGATGAGCGCTGGGGCCCGGCTATCCCGAAACGGATCGACCGAATCGCCCCGCTCCACGCGACGCGCATGGGGCCGGCGATTCGCCACGCCACCAAAAAATTGACGCAGGTGGACGCCAAGTCACGGATCTTGTTCATGATCTCGGACGGCAGGCCGCAGGATCGCGGATACAGCCGTGAGGGTGTTGAGAAG
Source organism: Dehalococcoidia bacterium (assembly GCA_046583455.1). GTDB lineage: Bacteria > Chloroflexota > Dehalococcoidia > Lucifugimonadales > Lucifugimonadaceae. The sequence goes on from JAYGCG010000079.1 coordinate 10,141, forward strand.
GAGTACGCGGTGCATGACACCCGTGTTGCCTTTGACGAGGCCCGAAAGGAAGGCGTGACGCCGTTCTGTCTCACCGTGGACAAGAACGGGCACGACTACCTGAAGACGATGATGCAGGACATGAGCTACGAGGTGCTGTCGGACATATCGATGTTGCCGACGCGACTCCCGCAACTGTATCGAGAGCTGACAAAGGCTTAAAGAAAAAGGCCCGGGCGTAATCGCCCGGGCCTTTTCGCGTCTTGTTCTGGGGAACTGGTGCCACTCGACTGTTCGTAGGGGCGGATTGGCATCCGCCCACGGTCGTATGGCATGAACCTCAGAATGCCACCAAGTCTCTCTGTCATCCTGAGCCAAAGCGAAGAATCTCGCCGATAGAAGAGCGCAGGTAGATCCGTCGTGCAGGCGACATCCAGTGGAGAGATGCTTCGTCGCAAGCTCCTCAAGCTCCTCAGGATGACTAGGAGTAGGTCAATCCCCGGACGCAGGTGAACGCGCGAGTCGCCAGACTGATGTCTCGCACTTCAGGATGCCGCCGGCCGCGCTATTCGTACGTCAAGGACCGCCGGTTGACCCTTGGCCAACGCGTCGTATCCGCGTTTGAGGGCCGGGATCACCTCCGCTGGGTCTTCCACCTTCTCGCCGTATGCGCCGCACGACTCTGCGAGTTTTGCGTAGTCGGGCGATGGGTATATCTCCATGCCGACCCAGTTGCTTGTGCGTTCCGAGACGCCCTCGGAGTATCCGCCGAGGAGGCTGACGCGTGGGGCGTTGTGGATCTGGTTGTTGTAGATCACCGTCAGGAACGGGGCGTTGTACTTCTGGGCTGCCCAGATGCTTGAAGTGGGGCAGCCGTACACAAAAGCGCCATCGCCCACCGCACACACGACGTTCCGGTCGGGAGCCGCAAGGCGTGCTCCGAAGGCAGCGCCAAGCGCCCAGCCGAGACTTGAGCCGCCGCTGCCGTACATCGTCCCGGGCTTCGTCCGTGGGATGTTGGCTATGACGGAGCCGCTGTTGGTCACGGTCTCGTTCAGCAGGATGTCACTTTCATCCATGACCTGTCCGATGCAGTAGGAAAGCCAGTCGGGCACGATCGGGAATTCGGTGTCGAGGCTTTCCGACTGATCTCGTTGCCTGGAAACTACTGCTGCGTGCGTGGCCCCGGTGCTCGTCGCTCGTTCTTCAGCGGCCTGCGACTGGGCTGCGGTCATCTGTTCCTGGATCTCAAATACCAACGCAGGAATTGCCTTGGACGAGTCCGCCTCCATGAGGATGTCTGCCGGGAAGGTCCAGAGTGGGATGGAGTCTTTGACCGGATCCTGGTCGATCCATATGACGGCGGCGTCAGGGGATGGCCGGACGATTGCCGGAATCCACGGGATGTCGGAATCGATCACCAGGATGGCGTCGGCGTTACGGATATAGTCACCCTCAAGCGCGGCGGGCGCGGCCATTGGATGGTCGCTCGGGAAGCTGAGGCGGACGCGCTCCGTGATGACCGGCGCGCCGATCAACTCGGCAAGCTCGGTCATGTGTGCGACCACTTCCTCGTGCCTGCCAGACTGCGCCGTGATGATAAGGGGGCGCTGGGCGGCCGCGAGTATGGATGCGGCTTCGGACAGTGCTTCCGGGTCTGCCTGTGGCGTTGTCGCACGGGCGTGTCGAGTCGCCGCCGGGATCGTCGCCGTCTCCATCGGCGCCATCAAGACTTCACGGGGCAGTGTCACGTAGACCAGCCCTGCCGGTTCTGTACTGGCGACCTGGAACGCCCGTTGCATGATCTGTTGAAGGTTTTCCGGACGCCTGACTTCGTAGTCCCATTTTGTGAACCCGCGAACGCCGCCACCCTGATCGATCTGCTCCTGGATCCAGTGGATGCTCATGTTTTTTCCGCCCGGCAGCTCACCCTCAAAGGTATAGGGCGCTCGTCCGGCGCAGAACACGATCCCCGCACGCCCTCGCTGGGCGTTATGGACAGCGCCACCAACGGCCTGTGTCCCGGCGTCCACGTGGACGAGCAGTACCTGCGGCTTGCCGGAAACCATGAAGTAGCCGTGGGCGGCGGCCATGCCCATCTTCTCGTCGAGACAGAGGATGGTCTCCGGGACTGTCTGGCCGCGATCGATGTACTTGGCGAGGCTCTCCTGGATGGGGAACGTGTCCGTTCCCGAGTTGATGAACAGGTAGTCGACATCGTTCGCTAGCATCGATTCCACGAACAGATCGGCGCCCTGGTCGAC
>JAYGCG010000036.1:0-58866 GCA_046583455.1 Dehalococcoidia bacterium
GTGGATATCGCAGCGCCTCGGATCCTGGAGTTTCTCGGCTCCCTGTCTGATGTCGGAGTTGCGGGGGACTGAGTTCGGCCGTTTCAGCTAGTTTTCAGGTCGCCCCGGATCTACCGCATTACCCAGGATAGACCCAGATGAGTGGAGCAATGAATGACCACCGCCGACAGACTCGATATGACACTGGGAGACGCCATCTTCTCGCTACGTGCGATCCGGCGCATCAAGCCTGACCCCATCCCGGACGCTGACCTGAAGAGCATCCTGGATGCTGCCCGGCAGGCGCCGAACGGTGCGAACTGGCAGCCATGGCATTTTGTGGTGTTGCAGGACGCCGCCGTCCGAAAGCAATTCGGAGAACTCTACCGCGTGGCGTGGTGGGCAAAGCGAAATGACGAGGGGTTCTTCAAGCCGGAGGACATCCCGGATCACTATAAGCTGGCGATGGCTCTCGCAGACAACATCGGCAAAGTCCCGGCGATCGTTCTTGTCTGCAGCACGTCTCCCGGAGGCCGAGAATCTGTGATCCCCGCGACTCAGAACTTGCTTTTGGCGGCACGGGCTCTCGGCATTGGCGGAACTATCACCTCACTTCATGCGAACGTCGAAAATGATGTCCAGAAGTTGCTAGATCTGCCGAAGGGGGCGGGCGTGGTGTACTGCATACCGCTCGGCTACCCGCAGGGTCGGTTCGGTCCGGTCACACGCAATCCGTTGAGTGACATCGTATCGGTGGACAAGTGGGGAAGCTCGCCGGACTGGGTATAGGGCCCAATCGATAATCAGCGCGCATCTTCAGGACAGGACTTCTCCCTCACCCTGCCCCTTCCCGCTGGGAGAGGGGACGTTCGCGATCGACAACGACGATGGTCAATTAAAGGACAAAGGATTTATATGCCGAATCGGATCAATCGTGTAATCGAGCTGTGGGAAGTTGAGCAGCCGGTCTATTACATCGGCAGCCATACTGGCAACGAACTTACTTACGAGGCCGGAAAGCGCATGTCCAAGACGTGGGCTGACTACATCAACATCGGTATGGAGCACGGCGCGTTCGACATGGCCGGGCTTGACCGCTTCATGCAGGGGCTTGTTGATGGCGGACCAACCAACAGCGGACACCGCACGCCGCCGGTGATCGTAGAAGCGCCCGTTGATGGCGGATCGGTCGAATCGATCAGGTACAACGCGTGGCAGTTCCGGCAAATCCTTGCCAGGGGCGTACACGGCATCCTTCTCTGCCAGGCCGAAAATCCGGCCGCCGTGAAGGCATTTGTGGAGGCGTGTCGCTACCCGTTTCACCCGCTTGGCGTCGGGGCTGGACTCGACCATGGCGAGCGCGGCAATGGCGGGCAGGCGTCGGCAGCGCCGATCTGGGGCATCTCCAACGAGGAGTACCTGGAGAAAGCCGAGCCGTGGCCGCTGAACCCGAACGGCGAGCTAATCCTGGGTCTCAAGATCGAGAACAAACGGGCGCTGAACACCGTTGAGTCCACACTCAGGGTCCCGGGTATCTCTTTCGCCGAGTGGGGACCGGGCGATATGGCGCTTTCGCATGGGTACCACTCGGCCCAACAGCCACCTCGACCTCCGGAGCTGGAAGCCGCACGGACGCGGATCCGGGACGCTTGCTTCGCCAACGGCATCAAGTTCCTTGACGGCGGACCGCCCGAGACCGTTGCGGCGCGCATCGACGAAGGCGTGATGATCGCAGGTTCTCTTGAAGCAACAGCCGAGGCGGGTCGTGCGCACACGAAGCGGTCCGAAGTGATGCCGATCTAGAATATCAAACTTTCTTTGTGTCTGGACGCGTCAGTGCGCCACGTTTTCACGGGGCGCACTGTCGCGACTGATACCTGTGTTGAAAGTCGGGTTAGATCCCGTCGATGATCCCGTTGAAGGTCTTACTGGGGCGCATCGCCGCGGTAGCGAGTTCGGTATCCAGCATGTAGTAACCGCCAAGGTCCTGTTCTGGACCCTGCGCTTCTTCGATTTCGGAGAGAATCAACTCTTCGTTCTCGCTCAGCGCTGCGCCGACAGACTCAAACCGGCTGGCCAGTTCAGCGTCAGTGTCCTGCGCTTTGAGCGCCTGTGCCCAGTACATCGTCAGGTAGAAGTTGCTGCCACGACTATCGATCTCGTGTACGACTCTCGAAGGCAGCCGTGCGTTGGTCAGGTAGTCAGATGTGGCAGCGTCCAGAGCGTCCGCTAGAACACGTGCGCCCGTGTTGTTGAACTGATCGGCAAGGTGTTGGAGTGAAGCCGCAAGCGCCATGTACTCGCCAATGGAGTCCCAGCGCAGGTGTCCCTCTTGCGCGAACTGTTGCACGTGCTTAGGCGCAGACCCGCCGGCGCCGGTCTCAAAAAGACCTCCACCGTTGAGCAGCGGAACGATCGACAGCATACGTGCGCTGGTGCCCAGTTCGAGGATCGGGAACAGGTCCGTCAGGTAGTCACGCAGGACGTTGCCGGTTACGGAGATGGTGTCCTCACCCTTGCGGATGCGGTCCAGCGAAAACTGCATCGCTTCCACCGGAGAAAGGATCTGGATATCGAGCCCGTCCGTGTCCTGCTCAAGAAGGTAAGTATTCACCTTACTGATCAGCTGTGCGTCGTGGGCGCGGTCGCTGTCCAACCAGAAGACTGTCGGGACGCCGGTAGCCCGGGCTCGCCTCACGGCCAGCTCAACCCAGTTGCGAACCGAAACGTCCTTGGTCTGGCATGCACGCCAGATGTCGCCGGGTGCCACCGAGTGCTCGATGAGAGTGTCGCCTTTGGCGTCCACTATTCGTATGACCCCGGCGGACGCGGCCTCAAAAGTCTTATCGTGGGAGCCGTATTCTTCAGCCTTCTGCGCCATCAGCCCGACGTTTGGAACGCTGCCCATGGTCGTCGGCTCCAGTTGGCCGTGCTTCTGGACGTCCTTGATGATCGTGTCGTAGATCCCGGCATAACTTGAGTCGGGGATGATCACCTTGGTGTCCTGAAGCTCACCGGCCGCGTTCCACATCCCTCCCGAATCACGGATCATCGGGGGGATGGAGGCGTCGACGATCACGTCGCTGGGGACGTGCAGGTTCGTGATGCCCCGGTCCGAGTCAACCATCGCGATGCCCGGACCTTCGTCGTATGCGGCCTGGATATCGGATTCGATCGCCTTGCGCTGGTCTTCCGGAAGGTCTGCGATCTTGGAAATCAGATCTCCAAGCCCGTTGTTCGCGTCCACACCAAGAGACTTAAACGTGGCTGCGTGATTCGTGAACGCCTTGTGGAAGAACGCCTCTACGCCGTACCCAAAAATGATTGGGTCTGACACCTTCATCATCGTGGCCTTCAGGTGTAGCGAGAAGAGAACGTCCTTGTCTTTGGCGTCCTTTACCTGTTCACGAAAGAAATCGACCAGTGCGGTCTTGCTCATGAAGGTGGCGTCAAGCACCTCGTCCGCCATGAGTGGGAGGGGCTCTTTCAGTATCGTCACCGTGCCATCGGATGCGACGTGTTCGATGTTTACGGTGGTGGCCGCCGGGATAGTTACGGACTTCTCGTTGTGCTGGAAGTCGTTGGCGGCCATCGTGGACACGTGTGTCCGGGAGTTATTGGGCCACGCAAGCATGCGCGGCGGGTTAGCTTTGGCGAAGTCCTTCACGGCCTTCGGCGCGCGTCGGTCTGAGTTGCCTTCCCGCAAAACGGGGTTCACGGCGCTTCCCATTGCGACATCAAAGCGAGCCTTTGTCTGCGTTTCCTCGTCATTGCCCGGGACCTCTGGGTAGTTCGGGAGGGCGTACCCCCGTGCCTGAAGTTCCGCGATGCAGGCCTTCATCTGCGGGATGGAGGCGCTGATGTTTGGAAGCTTGATGATGTTCGCTTCCGGCTCTTCCGTCATGCTGCCAAGCTCTGTCAGATCATCTGGAATCGGGTACCCGTCCACAAGCACATCGGGGAACTGAGCGAGGATCCTTGCGGCAAGCGAGATGTCGCGGGTTTCGACCTGCACCCCGGCTGCTCCCGCGAATGCACGGATAACCGGCAGGAATGCGTGTGTGGCCAGTGCCGGCGCCTCGTCGGTCCATGTGTAGATGATGGTGGGCGAGTTGTTCATATTGATCCAGGTAGAGCTTCGGGCTATTGAAGGGTCACGTAGGAGCGCAAGTATAGGCAGGAACAACCATTTATGGGTGACGGCGAAGCAGGAAAGAAGCCGTCGGATTGACGGCTTCGTGACTCCGCCGGAGCTCTCATACTTAGCGTTTGGGACGTCTTATCCCGAACTACCCGGACGCTTCCACCGCGTCATCAAGCTCCCGCGCCCTTAGCTGGCCGCATCCGGCGTTGATGTCGATGCCCTTTTCCTGGCGAACTGTGTTTGGGATGCCGGCCCTGGTGAGGATCTCGCGGAACAGGGAAGTTCGCTTGTCGTTCGGGCGCGAATAGGGTCCCTTTTCGGTCGGGTTGACCGGGATGAGGTTCACGTGGCACATCAGGCCGTTTAACAGCTCCGCCAGCTTCTTGGCGTGTTCCGGCGTGTCGTTCTCGTGGTCAAGCAGGACATACTCGAAGAATATGCGACGGTTCGTTGTCTCCACGTAATCACGGCATGCGTGCATCAACCGGGCGATCGGGTAGCGCTTGTTCACCGGCATCGTGCGGGACCGGGACTCGTCGTCCGGCGCGTGCAACGAGACGGCGAGGTTCAACTGGTACGGCTCCCGGGCCAGTTTTCGAATTTCCGGGACCAGCCCGACCGTGGACACGGTGAGGTGCCGTGCGCCGATGTTCATGCCCTGGGCGTGGTTCATCACGGCGATCGAGCTCATGGTGTTGTTGTAGTTTGCGAGCGGCTCGCCCATGCCCATAAACACGACGTTCGTGATCTCCGTCACCTCGTCCTTCTTGGCGGAACCGGCGGCGATAAGCTCTGCGTTTTCGGACCGGATAATCCGTCGCATGTGCAGCACCTGGGCCACGATCTCTCCGGGGGAGAGTTGACGTCGGAACCCCTGCTGGCCCGTGGCGCAGAAGGTGCAGCCAAGCGCGCATCCCGCCTGCGTGGAGATGCAAACGGTTCTTCGTACTCGACGATGACCGTCGAGGCCGTAACGCATGAGGACGGTCTCGATCAACTCTCCGTCCTGGAGTTTGAACAGGATTTTGTCCGTGGAGCCGTCCGCTGACCGCAGTTCAACCTCTGGCACGATCGGGGATATTCTGTAGCGCTCTTCAAGGGCCGCTCTGAACGGTTTGGCGAGTGTCGTCATTCCGTCGAACGTCTGTGCGCCCTCGTGATAGAGCGATCGCCACAGTTGCCGTGCGCGGAACGGCGGTTGGCCCATCTGCGACACCTGGTAGTTGAGGTCATCCTCACTTACGTCGAGGATAGACGGGAGCAAGGTATTCGTGGGTGAATCAGGTGCCGAATCATCACTTGAAGCGTCGGGGCTGGCGAGCGCGTCCGGGGCGTCGGTGGTTTCCGGGTCGGAGTTCTGGGGAGCGAGTGTCACGGTCTGGGAGGTCCTTTGTGTCTGGCGGAAACTCTGGTCTCTGATAAATGAGCGGCGAGATTCTGCGAGGTGCTGGAGTCGTTTTGCGCGGTCAGCGGAATGTTTGAAATGTACGGAAAATGTTTGTCGTCGCGTGATGTGGGTCGTTACGGTGACGCGTTTTTACAGTCACTTAGCCCGGAACGCAGTCGTCAATTCTACGACCCCGGGCCGTCGGAAGCGACAGATTTCGTAATGAGAAGGCGATGCATTGCCGGATCAATTCATATTGCAAAGGGCTGAGTCACCTTATTTAGCGGAAACTCGGAATGCCCTCACGTGGGGTTTTCGTTGCGTCCGCTGTTATACTTTCCGACTTCATCCTCGTTGCGCCGTCGCTTTCCCGTTGGTCTTTTGACCTGAATGACGGTTGTCTGAGCGACTCGCCCGCACCTGGATTCCTGAGGCACGCCATGGCAAGAGAAGAATTTGACCATGATCTCCAGCAGCTTGAAGCAGAACTCGTGCTGCTTGGTGCTCTTGTCGAAAGCTCGATCTTCAGCGCGTTGTCAGCGATCAAGAATCGCGATCTTGTACTTTCCAGGAAAGTTATCGAAGACGATGATCTGATCGATGACAAGCGTCATCTCGTTGAGGACGCCTGCATAGAGCTGATCCGGCGGGAAGCCCCGGTGGCGAGTGACCTGCGACGGATTATCAGCGCGCTCCATATTGCGGGCGAACTGGAACGGATGGGCGACTACGCCGAAGGCATCGCCAAGATCAGCCTGATGATGGGCCCGGAGCCGCCGCTGAAAGAGCTGGTGGACATTCCCGCTATGGGTGAGCGCGCAGTACATATGCTCAAGCAGAGCCTTGACGCTTTCCTCACACGTGACGAAAACGCCGCAAGGGATGAAGCCCTCGCGATCGGACCCGATGACGACGAGGTGGACGACCTAAACCGGAAGGTACGCGGCGATCTCCTGACCCTGATGAAGGCCGATCCGGCGAACGTGGAGCGTGGCACTTATCTACTGTGGGCCGCTCACAACGTTGAGCGAATCGCCGACAGGGCGACGAACATCGCAGAGCGCGTCGTTTACCAGGCAACTGGTCACCGGGTGCGGGTTGGCGCTGGCAAAGAAGAGCGCGTGCCGGAGACGCCCGGGTAACGTCCGGATAACTATCGAACTCCGTCAGGTCGCCAGACGTCGGAATCTACCCAGTTCAGATTTACGGGGATCAGGCTCCGGGCTAATTACGTAGAGTTGACAAGAACCGGCTCGCGCTCGATGTCCTCCGTGGGCGGCCAGATACGTGGCAGCGGTTGAGGAGACTTGAACGCTGATTGCGTCCGGAGGGTCAACACCGATAGCATCGGTTGTTGCTCTGGATCAGGTAACTGTCTCGTTCCCTCACGTTCCTGTTTCAGGACGCGGTGAACCGTACGCGTGCTGACCTCAAATCGTTCAGCGATCTCGGCGACCGAGAGACTCTCAATCCTGCGTGCAGTGATCATGGCTTCATCACGACTCTGTCGGCTTTCGCGTTGGAGCCAGCCGGGGTCGTCGAATTTGCAGATCGGGAGAGGACAAACCAGGCACGAATATGAAACTTCGCAGCCGTCGTCTCTGTAGTTAATGTTCTCGGGAAGGGTGTCTGCGCGGACAAGTCTGATCGTGGTCATTTAGTCGCCTCCTCTACGTCACCGGATCCGGGAATTTGAGATTGGGGCAGCCGAATGGCTAGCTGACGGTCACGGCCTCGGGAACGTCGGCCGTCTCAAAGTGCCGACGGACACCGTCACGCCACTCTTTAGTGAGATTCGAGCACCTCACCCGGTCAAAGAGGGACTCCCGTCCGTCGGTGGGCCTTGTGGAGGCGCTGTAATACACAGTCGTCAGGCCCTTTGTGGAAGACCGGGGAGCGACACGTGTCCGGAACCAGTCCGTCGGGATCTGGTCAGCAGAGACGACCTCCAGAAGCGTGTCCGGCCTGTTCGGCTGACCAGCAGCGCTGGAGGCTGAAGGGGCGTCAACGCTGATGAACATCTGCCAGGACTCCATTAGCTGGACGTTCCGATCACCCACCCCCGTCCACATGCCTGAAAATCCGGCTCCATCGAGCGCCCGCGTGAGAGAACGCATGGCCGGGTAGGTGTGATCCATAAAAGAGGGAGCCACACGGGCGGATACCGATCCGGCGCCCATCCCGACGGTCATGAGAAGAAGCTCAAGGCGGGTCGATATTTCGATCGCCTCTGCGTCCGACCGTACCGAGATCGAAAGCGTCTCGCCCCGCTTGCTCACGACACTGTCGAGAACGGCACGGGAAAACTCTTCTGCGCCATTGAGAGATGGGGCAGAAGAGTTGGATGCATAGAGCGGAGAGGTGGAAACAGACGAACCGGAAGCCGTCGGTGTGGCGATAACAGAAGAGCGGGTTGCCAGTGTTGTCATGTCCTGAACCTCTTAATCTGGTCGAATGGTCAGCCCGGGCGAACCAGAGGGCTCGGCGTTCCCGGGAACTGTTCTCAAGGGGTTGATGGAATCGTGTCCATTACAGATACCCTTATTAGAACGGGTGTTCGCATAGTAGAACAAACGTTCTTATGCTGTCAACTGGTGGCCGCATCCTTGATCACCAGAAACGCTTGCCCTGAAGGTTTGAGGAGGTCGTTTGACGACCTGTCACAACAGACCTACGCTTCCGCATCGCGGGTCAAACGCGAGACGGCAAGCAAGCCAACAACAAGCCCCCCAACAACAAGTTCCAAGGAGAATTGCCAGGTCATATGAACGCCGAAATCGTTGCCATCGGAACTGAACTGCTTCTGGGCCAGATTGTTGACACAAACTCGGCGTGGATCGGCCAGCGGTTCGCCGACAACGGGATCGATCTCCATTACGTAAATACCGTTGGTGACAGTCGGACGCGAATGCTGGACACCCTGAAACGTGCGCATGGTCGGTCGCAGGTCGTGATCACCACCGGCGGCATCGGCCCGACCCAGGACGACCTGACGCGTGAGATCGTTTCGGCGGTGATGGGTGTCAAGGTGGTCGTGGATCCGGAGTCCCTGCTTGAACTGGAAGAACGATTTCGCAAGCGCGGCTTCATCCTGACCAAGAACAACGAAAAACAGGCCGAGATCCCTGAGGGCGCAAAGATATTCCGGAACCCCAACGGCACGGCCCCCGCTTTCGTTGTCGAGGACGAAGCTGGTGTGATCATTTCGCTTCCGGGTGTTCCGTTCGAGATGAAATGGCTGATCGACAACGAGGTTCTTCCCTTCATAAAAGAGAAGTTCAACGTCACAGATGTAATCCAGTACCGGGTTCTCAAGACCGTCGATATTGGCGAGAGTAACGTTGATCACCTGATCGGCCATCTAATGGTGGACGACGGCAACCCCGGCGTTGGCACCATGGCGCACCCGGGTCAGGTGGACGTCAGGATCGCCGCACGCGCCAGCTCGGCGGCCGAGGCTGAGGCATTGATTGGCCCGGTCGAGGAAGAAGTGCGCAAACTTCTCGGCGACAACATATTCGGGACCGAGGATGACATTCTTGAAGCCGTGGTCGGTAGTTTGATCGCTGACAGGGGACTGACGGTTGCGACCTTCGAAGACCTTGCGGGCGGCGCGATCGCAGACGTTTTTCAGCGAGCTGCGGGTGATGCTTACATCGAGGGCAACATCATCAACTCGAACGATGCGTTGGAGCGGCTGGCACGGGCGGGTGGCGAGTCGCCGCCGTTTACCGATGGACCGGAACGCGCCGCGGTGTTGTCACGGGCGGTTCGGATCGTATCAGGCGCGGCGATTGGCGTGGCGGTTCATGCCGTAGAAGAGGGCGATCAGCGCACGGAAAACCTTGGGCGTGGAGAGACGTATATAGCTGTGACCGATGCCGATGGCACCCACACGCGCCACGTTCGATCTGCCGGCCGAGGTGCACCGGACAGACGCCGTGCGGCGTTGAGCAGCCTGAGTCTTGTGCGAAGGGTGTTGATGGGATTGGATTAACGTCGAGGGCGTAAAATCCAGAGATCGGATTTGAAACGTTGATTGAGGTGCGTAATCAAAGGCGGGATCATTGTGATGATGGGCAGATTCAAAGGTTCCCGGGTAGTGCTTGCGGCTGTGTTGTCGGCGTTTCTTGTTGTTGTCGCTTGCGGCAGCGACGATCCCGAATCCACGGCGACACCCGAGCCGACAGCGACACCTGTGCCGACGGTAGCTTCGGCGCCCTCGATCGACATTGCTGCGCTCGGCATTGACGCCTCAGACCTGGACGCGCTCGGGATTACCGAGGCCGATATCCAGTGCCTCGCCCTAGAAGTAGAGGCGGAAATCCTTGAGCAACTTCTCGGAGATGATCTATCGCCCGCGGACGTGCTGTCCGTGCTGCCCGCACTACAGTCATGCGGGGTTGATCTTGTTCAGTTAATCGAAGGCGCTGACAGCCTGCTTGCTGAATCGGCTGGGGATGATTACCAGGGGCTCGACAGTCTGCCATTTACGGCTGGACAGATCGCATGTCTGGTGTTGATCATCGACGCCGAGTTGCTGGAGTCGTTGGTCGAAGGCGATATAGACCAGGCGGCCATCGTCCCTGTGCTTGAGGCGTTCACCGCTTGCGGAGTCGGCCTTGCTGACCTGCTCGCGTTAGCGGGTGGCCTAGATCTTGAGTCGACCCTGGACGATGCGGCTGAGGATAGCGCCCCGATCGATCTTCCTCAGTTGCTCCCGGGCGCACTGGACGTACCCGATATTCCGGGGATCGTGGAAACCACCGATCTCACGGACCTGGCGGATCTGGCGTCCGATCTCCCGTTCACTGTGGAGCAGCTTGAGTGCCTCAGCGCGGAGATCGAGATAGACACTATCCAGGATCTTGTAGACGGAGAAGTGAATCCGCTCAGGATGCTCTCGTTCATAGGCGTGCTGAGTTCCTGTGGGGTGGACCTGTCTGACCTCGGGAACTAAGCACAAATTTCGGCGGCGTCATGACCAAATTCGCTGCTAAACTCGTCCGGCTCTCTCTCTCTGATTGCGCGTCTGTCAGCGGCCTGAAGTCAGCCTTCGCGCTGACTCCCGGGCCATAAGGAATCGTCTCTCATGAAATCTGTCGCAGCTATCCACACCCGGCATGGGGCGCCTCTGACCGTCGACGAGATCGAGATCCCGGACCCGCGACCTGACCAGGTGATTGTCAAGATGTTCTCGTCGGGCGTCTGCCACTCTCAACTCCACCAGATGCACAATCCCGACACGAAAACTCCGGGCGTGCTCGGACATGAGGGTACCGGCGTCGTGACGCATGTCGGTAGTGACGTGACGCACCTGAAAGAAGGGGATCACGCAATCGTCACCTGGGTCCGGCGGGATCCCGTCAAGGGGCGAGGTGGGAGCGAACCGACAGGCGTTACATACCGGGAAGAGCCCGTCAGCGGCAGCGTTTATACATGGGCCCGGGACGTTCTGACCACGGAACAGCTTGTCGTGCCGATTCCAAAATCAGCGCCGACCGATATCTCATGCATCGTTGGATGCGCCGTGCTCACGGGCGCCGGCGCCGTGATGCACACAGCGCAGGTCCGCCCCGGGAACTCGGTCGCCGTTATCGGAGTTGGCGGAGTCGGCATCTCCGCCGTACAGATGGCGAGCATCCTTGAGGCATACCCGGTCATTGCCGTGGATCTTGACGACGCCAAGTTGGAGTTCGCCCGATCGATGGGCGCTACTCATACGGTCAACGCTTCCAAGGTGGACCCGATCGAGGCCGTCCAGGAGATATCGGGCGGGGGAGTCGATTACGCTTTTGACGCCATCGGGCTTCAGATCACCAGCGAGCAGATACTCCCGATGACGCGCGGAGGCGGCTCGGGCGCAGACAACCACGGCGGTATGGCGGTGCTGATCGGTATGCCGGCCAAACAGATGACGATAGACCCGGGCCTGTTCATGTACCACCAGCGCACTTACCGGGGCAGCCTGGGCGCGACGTATCCCGAAAAAGACTTTCCGATGTATCTGCGATGGTACGAGGAGGGTAAGCTCAAGTTGGATGAGATGGTGACGCGGCGATATCGACTTGAAGACATCAACCAGGCGTGCGACGACCTGCAGGCGGGCCTGATTACCGGCCGAGCGATTATTGATTACACCGACTAACGATCCTCAAGAAAACGGCCAGGACGGATTCGACCCGGATAAGACTTATCACATCGACGTTCCGATAGCAGACAAGGTGTGTGTTGTGACGGGTGGGGGACAGGCGCGCGGAAAGGCGATTGCCGAGGCTCTCGCACGGGCCGGCGCGAAGACGGTGGCGATCACATACTCGGACGACCGCGAAACAGCGCATGAGGTCTACGTAAATATCCAGACTCTCGGTTCAGGTTGTCTGCTGGCCCATATGGACGTGACGGATCGAACGTCGGTTCGACAGGTGTTTGTATGGATACAGAGCCAGGTCGGGAAGATCGATGTTCTCGTGAACGCTGAAGAGGCGGACTGGCCGGATGACATCGCATCCGCAACTGCCGGCGAGCGTTTGCAGGCGATCGGGGTGAATATTCGCGGTCAGGCTCTGGCGGCGGATGAAGTGCTGCCGTTTATGGGCATCCAAAAAACGGGCGGTCTTATCGTCGGCGTGGCGGTCGAAGATGAAGTAACCGCGGTGCTCAAGACGATTGACGACCCCGGGGTTCCGGCATCTGTGTCGGCGGCAATTATGCCGATGACCGGGCTGGCGTCCTCGCGCCAGGTCACGATGAGAGTGCTGTCGTCCGGCGCACCGGATGAGATAGCCGAGGCAGTTGTGGGGCTGGCCAGCGCGTAGGGGCTCGCTCCTCCCGCGAGCGTATTGCCATACACCCCTACATCGACTGACAATCTGACGGCGCGATCACAACCAAACCACCACCAGGCCCTCAAAATAAACACCCCATTGGGGTTAGTTTGGGAACTCTATTGCTGCTCTTACGCCCATGAAGGGCGCTACGAATATCAGCACTATGCCGATGGCAAGCCGGAGATTGTTGGTGTTTAACTGGCCGGTTCGTCGAGCGCCCAGGTAGCTGCCGATCATGCCCGTGAGTCCGAGCAGCGCGATCAGCAGGATATCCACGTCCCCGTTGATCAACTTGCCGACGAACCCGGACGCACCGACCAGCAGGCCGATGATTGTGTTGGTGCCGATCGCTATCGCAGGGTGAAGTTTCAGGACGTTTACCAGAGCCGGCATCCGTACGGTGCCAAGAACCAGTCCTACGGCTCCCCCCAGCACGCCAATGAGAAATCCGACCGTAATCTCCAGGATTAAGCGACGTGTCGACGGCAACGGGACCTGAACGGATTCGTCCCTTGCCTCTTCCGTATCCCTGGTGCGCAGGGCTCGTGCAAGCGCCACCAGACCGGACCACAGCAGCACGAGGGTGACGATCGCCAGTAGGATCCAGACCCGTATCGAGTCCGATGCCAGGCTGCCGAAGAAGGCTCCTATGAACGAGGGCACGCCGATGAGAAGCACCACCCTCAACGCTATCCGGTGATTTTTCCAGTGCTCCAGTCCACTCGTCACCGCCGTTAGAACGCTGACCGCCAGGTTTACGCCGGCGGCTATCGGCACGCTGATACCGAACGCGATCAGGAGCGGCAACCGGACGACGCCCAACGCCATGCCAACCATGCCGGAGACGTAGGCCACGCCGAATGCAAGGACAGAGAGAAGAACGATCTCCACGGTCGAGAGATCGGACAACGGACTGCTGGACCAGACGTCAAGGAGCGGCATCATTGGACACCGGCCCGTGGTGAGTTCAAAGCGCGTTGCGAGGGGTTGCATGTGCTACCGGGAGCCGGGTGGAACGCGCTGAACAGTCCGGCCCCCCACATACAGGCGCAGTCAGAATCGCAACAAAGGCAGGTCGCCGCGTTGGGGGCGGAGCGTGAGCCGGATTCGGATTGTTGTGTTGCCGTGTTCATGCCTGAAAGTATCAGCGCTCTTTAGGCTTCCGGCTCTTCGAGTTCCAGTTCGTCCAGCATCTGTTCAAGCTCGTAAATCTGGAAACGGTCGGGCTTCACCGCGGGGTGCCGGGCGTGGGCTGACTTGAAGATGCCCCTTCGCACGAGGATCTCTTTATAGATCCAGTTGTCGAGACCCTGGGGTTGTTTCAGCGTCCGGATCAATGCGCCGTAACGCCGGAACTCGGCCTCCGCTCCTTCTTCGTCGCCGTCCTGCCAGCGCTCCCATACGTTGACGAACACGTCAGGTATTACGGATCCGGGCATTGTCCCGACGGACCCGCGGCGCAGTTCCTCGAACAGGAACGTGCCGCCTGCGCCGCCAAACAGGATGAGATCGCCGCCGGCATCAGTCGCCGCGTCGCGGAGCGCGGCTGCCTCGGCCATTCGTGGCACCGTCGGAGCCGTCTCGACCTTGATGTAGCAGAGGTTTTCGTGGCGTCTGGCAATCTCTATCGCCATGCCGGGGGTCACCTGGGCAGTCGCCTGATCCTGCTGGAAGATCGGGATTCCGACCGATGCGCCGACGCGGGCGAAGAACTCGATAATCTCGTCGGCCGGCATTGCGATGAAGCTCGGAGGCCGGATCATCAGCGCATTTGCGCCGAGCTCTTCCGCTCGCTGGGAGTAGTAGATAGTTACGTCCGTGCCCATGGCTCCGGTGTTCATCACGACCGGGACGCGCCCACTGACCTGTTTTACGACAGAGGACAGAACCTCGTCCCGTTCTGGGTCGGTGAGCTTGTAGATCTCGCTGGCGACAGCGATCCCGACGCCGTTTACACCCACGCGGATCATCCACTCCACCTCGCGTTCGAGGTCTTCAAAATCGACCTGCCCGCTCTCATCGAAGGGCGTTGCGAGGATGGGGAAGATCCCATTCATTGTGCGATCAACCAATGTTGCGCTCCCCGTTTTTGTTAAGTGACATTAGGGTGATTCGACCGGTTATTTTCCGATCAGGTCAAGCTCTTCCAGCATGGCGTCGAGCTCTTTCATGGTCTGGTCGTCGGGCCGTGGCGCGGGTTGCCGTGGCTGCGATGTCTCCTGGAACACACCCCGTCGGAAAAGTATGTGATCGTTTATCCACATCGCCGCGCCCATGCCCTGTGCGATGGTGCGGTTTAGCGCTGCGTATCGACGATACTGGATTTCAGCGTCCACCTCGTTACCGGACTGGAAGTCGTCCCATACACGGGCGTAAACGTCCGGGATTACTGCCCACGGCATAGAACCCTGCGAACCCCTTCTGGCTTCTTCAAGAAGGAACTGTCCTCCGGACCCGCCAAACGGGATCAATCCGGACGCTCCGGTGCGGGCGACGATGTCCGCAAATCTCGGGACGGACGGAGCGACCTCGACCTTGATGTAGCTGAGATTCTCGTGTGCTTTAGCAAGCTGCACAGCGAGAGCCGGTGGTACCGGAGCGCCGCCCACGTCCTGCATGAATATCGGAATGTCGATGGCCTCTGCGATGGCCACGTAGTACGCCGTTACGTCGGCTGTAGGAAGTTGCGTGAACGATGGCGGCTTGATCATCAACGCGCTTGCGCCGAGGTCCTGCGCCGATTTTGCGTAATCGACCGACACGCCGGTCCCCTCGTGGCCAGTGTTCATGACCACTTTCAGACGACCGTTAGATGCCTCGACGGCCGTTTTAAGCACGAGGCCGCGCTCCCCGTCCGAGAGCTTGTACACCTCGCTGCCCAGAGCAATAGCTACTCCCGGGAGTCCGTGTCCGGCTATCCAGTCAACCTCTCGCTGGAGGTCTTCTAATACGATATTGCCGTTCGCGTCGAATGGCATCGCCAGGACAGGAAAGATGCCGCGCATGCTGCGATCGACCATCGGTACTCCTAAATTACGCCGCCGATCTCGGGAAGATCCAGGCGGCCACGTGATCTGACTGTCTAAGTCACCAGTTGCGGAACGATGTTTAACAGAATTCCGGCCACTGTGGCAGTTCCAATCACACCCGCAATGTTCGGTCCCATAGCGTGCATCAGTATGAAATTGTCCGGATCTTCCTTGCTCGCCATGTCCTGGACTACCCGGGCGGCCATCGGAACGGCGGACACTCCGGCGGCTCCGATCATCGGGTTGATCGGGTTTTTTCGGCTGAACAGGTTCATGCCCTTTGCAAGCAGCAATCCCGAGATCGTCGCCACGATAAAAGCGAACAGTCCGAGCAGGAATATACCGATCGTTTCGATCTGGAGGAATATCCGCCCCGGCATGAGTGAGCCGACCGTCAGGCCAAGCAGGATGATGACGATGTTCATCAACTCGTTCTGGGCGGTGTTGGCAAGACGGGGCACGACGCCTGATTCACGGATCAGGTTTCCGAACATCATGATGCCGATCAAGGGCACGGCCTGCGGCACAAGAACGCCGATGACGATGGTCGTCAGAATCGGGAACATGATCTTGACACGGCGTGAGATCGGCTTGTCCGGGTAGGGCATACGGATGAGCCGCTCGCGCCTGGTCGTGAGAAGCTTGATGATCGGCGGCTGGATGATCGGGACGAGCGCCATGTAGGAATAGGCGGCGACGGTCGTCGCCCCTACGATGTCCGAGACCGGAACTCCGTTCTCTAACCCGAACTGGTGCATCTTGTTGGAGATGAAGATGGTGGTCGGGCCGTCCGCTCCACCGATGATCCCGATTGACGCCGCTTCGAGAAGACCGAAATCGAACACGCCCGTAATCGACAGTAAAAGCGCGCCTAGCAACGCTACAAACACGCCAAACTGAGCGCCTGCGCCAAGCAGAAGCGAGCGGGGGCTTGAGAGCACCGGTTCGAAATCAGTCGCCGCGCCTAGGCCCATAAAAATGAGCAGAGGCATCAGGTCGTTGTTAAGCGCGTTCACCTGGAAGAAGCGGAGCAACCCTTGTTCGCCGCCCGCTCCGGCTTCTCGGGTCAATGCCTCCAGCGGCATGTTGGCGAGCAGGATGCCGAAGGCAATTGGGAGCAGTAGGAGCGGTTCTTTCTTCTGGGCGATGCCCCAGTAGAGGAGGAAACCGGCGATGCCCCACATGATGACCATGCGCGGGTCGTCGCCTATCGCCGTGAAGCCTTCCCAGAGGGATTCAAATTCCATATTTGTTGGTTACTCGAACTCGATCAGGAGCTGGCCGTGTGCGACTGAATCACCGCTGGAAACGTGGACCGCTGAGATGACGCCATCCCTGTTTGCGCCGATCTGCTGTTCCATTTTCATGGCCTCGATCACGCAGATCAGGTCACCCCGGCTAACTGAGTCGCCGACGGCCACGGCCACCGACAACACCCGGCCCGGCATAACGGCTGTCATGGCGTTTGCGGACGCGCCCGGAGAGGGCGCCGGTGTTGGGGAAGAAGCCGCCGGGGTTGGCGGCGCGATCGGCCGGGCTGGTGCAGATGGTTGTGTTGGCGTGGTTCCAACGGCCGGTTTGCCCGGGACCTCAACGTCGTAATCAACGCCGTCCACGTTCACTCGGACGGGAGATGCCGCTACGTCACCCACTTCGACGTCGTGGGATGTGCCATCGACGGTGATCTTATATCGCCGTGGATTCATCGTAGCGGCCTTCCTCGCTGGTTCATCAAGTGCCTGCGGCCTGCCGTCGCCCACGCGTCTGGCGAAGTGCCTGAGGGTGGGTTGCTAAGAACGTGTCTGACCTGCGATTCATCCTCAGCGAGAGCGAGCGCCGCCGCGATAACGGCTACGATCTCGCCACGCGTGGTGACCTCACTGGCCGGAGTTTCTGAGATAGCTGTGGCGACGGACGGGGCGTCGAGCATGGCCGCGGCCGTTGGACGCCTCTGGACGATACGGTCAAACAGGCCCAGCCCATGGATTGTGAACATGAGCAGCACGAGGACACCGACAACGACACCCATACCGATGCCGGTTACGAGTAGTCCATCCTCGAGAAGTTCAGCGTTGGACGTGGCGTGGCTCCAAGGGTGAATTTCCGGATCCGAATTAATGACGCGTTGATGCCCAGGCTACCTATTCCGGATCACTGCCGAAAGAGGTCTTCTTGACCGGGGAGAATCTTATCAGGACGCGGACGATTTCTCACCGCAATCGGTAAGACGAGGACTATTCCCCGGGATGGACCTGCACGATGTACTCGATGCCGTTCACAGTTGCGGTAGTTTGACCGCCTTCTCCGCCGGACGTGATCTCGACCCGGTAATCAGATCCGTCTATCTGTAGATCGTATTCCCGGCGCAATTCACCGGACCGAACTGTTGCCGCCGCCGGTGTGTCAAAAGAGATATCACTAAGCGTCGCCATGCGATCCCTGGCCAGTGCCGACGCGCCCTCGGCGGATATTCGCTCAAACCGGACCGTTGCGCCGGACAATGCCTGTGCCACGAGGGCGAGATCGACGCTGGCGATGACGCCGATCTTTGCGTAGCCGCCGGTGGTCTGTCGGTCTGCAAGAAGGATGATCGGCTGGGCATCCCCGGGAATCTGGATGGCTCCGCTGAGTACGCCGTCCGAAACGATGTCGTGCGCGCTGTCTACGGCCGGAACCTCCGGGCCTTCAAGTCGGCAACCCATCCGATCGCTCTTGTCGCTGACCGTATAAGTGGAGTCGTAGAAGGTGGCGGTGGCGACTGAATCAAACAGGTCGTCCTGTGGTCCCGGTACGACGCGGGCGACGATGTCCCCGCCGTATTGTGGCAATAGGTCTTGCGGCACGCGTCTCCCAGGGAGGACCGGGTTCGTGACCGGTCCGATGGGGATTTCGTCTCCGGACTCCAGCGCTCGGCCTTCGATCCCACCGAGGCGCGCTCCAATGTGCGTGGATCGGGACCCCAGTACAGGGGGAGTGTCAAATCCTCCAGAGACGCTCAAATAAGCGCGTAATCCGGAATCTGGCCCGGCCGGTGACATGAGCGACAGGCGGTCGCCAACGGCTGCGATTACGGTCTCCCACAAAGCGATGGGTGTGCCGTTCAAAGTCGGGCTGAGATCGGCCCCGGTGATCGCGAACATCGCCGGACTCGTGAACTCGAACTCCGCTCCCCCGATCGTGACCTCTATCGCTGCGTCCCGATGGTCGTTACCGACGAGCAGGTTTCCGAGCCTGAGCGCATATCGATCCGCGGCTCCGGACACAGACACTCCAAAACGCTGATAACCGGGCCGGCCGAGGTCCTGGATCGTGGATAGCGGCCCCGGGGATGCGACTCTCAGCGTGTCCACGGTCATCCGCCCTCTTCCGTCATCTGGACCTTGTACGTGCCGTCAGCGACTTCTTTCGCAATTCTTTCCGCCTCTTCCGAAGACACTGGCACGAACCTGATGAAACTGCCGGGGAGGAAGGGCACCGGCGGATCGGCCTCGGGATCGAAAAGCGATACCGGCGTATTCCCGATTAAGCGCCAGCCGCCCGGGGAGGCCATCGGGTAAACGCCGGTCTGTGTTTCGGCGATACCGACGGAACCCGCGGGCACGCGCACTCGAGGTGATGCTAGCCGAGGAGTGGCGATGCGTTCATCCATCCCGCCCAGGTACGGGAAGCCCGGTGCAAAGCCGAGCATGTAGACCCGGTAGTCGGTGCCGGAATGAATGGCGATCACCTCATCCGACGTGATTCCGGCGTGGTCTGCGACGTCATCAAGGTCTTCGCCGTGCGCGCCGCCATACGCGACCGGAAGCTGGTAGATCCGGCGAGGAGTGTTGTCGTGATTGTCAGTGGCAGATGCAGAATTAGCGATCAGGTCTTTCAGGAACCCAGTCATTTCCTCGACCGATGACAGCTCCAGATCGTAGTGGACGAGCAGTGAGCGGTAGGTCGGGATCAGCTCTACTACTGACGTGTTGGCCTCTGCTTCCACTGCTGCGGCTAGCGCGTAGACGCGATCGTTGGTAATGGGGTCAATGCTGTCGCCGAATTCGACGACGAGGGCGTCCTCGCCGCATATCAGGATGCGCGGTTCTGGATATATGCCGGCGGTCACGACGCCCCCGCTAAGGGATGAACTCCCGCATAGGTCGAATCTGAATGCCTTCCTTTTCGAACGCCTGCCTCAGCGCTGCCGCCAGCTCCACGGCTGCGGGATTATCGCCGTGGAGACAGATCGAGTCCGCAACGAAATCGATATCGGTGCCGTCCACGGCCGTGACACGGCCCTCGATCGCTAAGCGGAGTGAACGGTCGATCACCTCGTTGATGTCGTGAAGTACCGCATTGGGCTGCGATCTCGGCGCAAGCGCACCGTCCGGCGTGACGGCTCGGTCGGCGAAACATTCGCGTGCAACGCGCCCCCCGGCGTCTCGAGCGACTTTCTCCCACTGCGAGCCGGCCAGTACTAACTGGATCATCGATGGGTCGAAATCGAGCCCGGCCTTCACGATCGCTGCCGCCTGCTCCGGGTCGCGTACGGCCTTGTTGTACATAGCGCCATGGGGCTTCATGTGTTGGAGTTTTTTGTCGCTGGTGAAGGCGGCCAACGCGCCCATCTGGTAGGTCACGGCGTTGGCGATCTCTGACGGCGTCATGTCGATATCGCGCCGGCCGAAGCCGACCAGGTCCGGGTACCCGGGCTGTGCCCCTATGCCGACTCCGAGTTTTTCCGAAATCTTCACCGTAGCCGCCATCACGTCCGGGTCGCCGGCATGAAATCCTGTGGCGACGTTGACCGAAGTCACGTGCTTTACGACCTCTTCATCAAGGCCAAGTTTCCAGGATCCGAAAGACTCACCAAGGTCGCAGTTGAAGTCGATGACGGTGGTCATGTGCTCTCCGGGCTGGCTGCCAGTGAAACGGTGTCGCGCACCCTAGCATAGGATTGCCGGTATCACCCAACAACGCCGTACGGGCGGCGCTTGCTCCGCCCCCGTCCGTCCTTCGAGAACTTCAGGAAATGGGCGAGAGGCCAATCCACCCGAATCACCCAACCCGGACGTTACTCAAACCCCAGCTTCCGCTCTTTCAGACTGACATATCGTTGAGCGCCGATCACAACGTGGTCCAGGACTTCGATATCCAATAGCTGCCCCGCTTTGATCAATCGCGCCGTCATCGACACGTCTTCCGGGCTTGGCGTTGGATCGCCGGACGGATGGTTGTGGACGATGGCTATCGCCGGGCATGTACGTTTCACGGCGGCGGTAAAAACCTCGGCCGGGCGGACAAGGGCCGAGTTGACACTCCCCTGGTAGAGCCTTTCCACGCCCAGCACTTGATTCTTGGTGTTGAGAAGCAAAACGCGAAGCTCTTCCCGCTCCAGTAACGACATCTCAGCCATGAACAAATTGGCTATGTCCTCTGGTGAAGAAATCACGACCCGATCTTCAGGTGATAGGGAAGAAGCACGCCGCCCCAGCTCGAATGCCGCCAGCACCTGGCAGGCTTTGGCTTCAGAAAGCCCCTTCTCAGCGCACAGCTCGTCAAAGCTTGTCCGGGACAGGGTGGCGAGTCCCTCGAACCGAGCCAGGATTCGGGACGCCATCGCCAGGACGTTCTCGCCCTGCATACCGGTCCGGAACAGGATCGCCAGTAGTTCCGAGTTGCTGAGCTGGCTGGCTCCGTGATTGCGCAACCGCTCGCGGGGTCGTTCGTTAACCGGAAAGTCTCGAATCAGCGGGGACGTAATCGGTCCGGTCGCAAGTTGATCGGTCATCGTCGTCGTCATCGTCCAGACATCTCCCTGCTTGCGGCGGTCCAGACTGGATCGGCGTCGGTAGTCGGTCAGATGAGCGGAAGTCTATTTGCAGATTTCCGTGGCCGGAAGGGCCGGATGTCACTTACGACATCTCCAGGCCGTGCGACTGCAAACCCTCAAATCCGTCCACACGAGTGCTCCCGAAATGTGACGGAATTCGTAGCTGGCTGTGATACTCTCGCGGTCGCTCAAATGGGAACATTACAGTTCGAAACCCACATAGCCTGATCCATCGCACTGATCCGACCTCAGGCCTTCAACAGGAACACCAAATGGCAAAAATCTCCGGCAGTTTAGTGTTGTCCAAATCCCTTCAGGCGCACGATATCGATACCCTGTTCGGGATCGCCGGAGACCACTTCCTTCATCTGTTGGACGTGCTCGTGGATCAGCCATTCAGGATGATCGACACCCGGCACGAGGGCGCCGCCTCGCACGCCGCCGATGCCTACGCTCGGACCCTGCGCCGACCCGGCGTAGTGCTGTCCACAACTCCCGGCCATGCCAACGCACTACCCGGGCTTGCCAATGCCATGCACTCGCAGGCGCCGATCATCAACATCGCCGGGTCATCAGATTCCCGGAACATCGGGCGTGGAGCGATGCAAGAATTTGACCAGGTTGGCGTCGCCGCTCCAGTCACCAAGGGCTCGTGGGAGATCCCGAGCGCAGATCGTATTCCGGAGTTCGTCAACCTGGCCGTCCGCACCGCAATGACCGGAAAGCGCGGTCCTGTCCACCTGACCATCCCGCAAGATTTGCAAGAAGCGATGGTCGATGAAGACGTTCTTGATCGTTACGGAATCGGCGAAAACAGCGTTCCGTTGACCGTGTCAGGTGACCCTGGCCAGATCGCCGCCGCCATAGACATCCTCAAGAACTCGGAGCGGCCGCTCATCATCGCCGGTACCGGCGCAGGTGCGACCGCGCTGCCGGAGGAGCTTCAGCGTCTTGTCGAGACGATGGGCATTCCGGTTACCACGACGGACAGCGCTCGTGGAATGGTGTCGGACGATCATGAACTTTCGATCGGATTCGGATACCTGCCGTTGAATAAGGCGGTCGCCCGGATCGGTGAGGCGGACGCCGTATTGTTCCTTGGCCAGCAGCTTGACTACACATGGGGTCTCGGCGGCTCGCCGCCGTTTGCCGATGGCGTCAAGAGGATCTCGGTCGATCCGTCTCCTCACCACCTCGGCAGTTCACGAAGCGTGGACGTTGCCATACTCGGGGATGTCGGACCCGTCGTTACGCAGATGGCGGACGCTGCTGAGAAAGTGTCATGGCCGTCCTTCAGCGCATGGAATAAGACGCTCCAGGAAGAACGCCAGAAGCACCAGGCGGAACTTTCAGAGCTGGCCGTGGAGTCCGATCCGCCGCACCCGATGTTCGTTTCAGAGACGCTTCAAAAGCACATCACCCCCGAGACGCCGATGGTGTTCGATGGCGGCGACTACGCCCACTTCTTCAGGGCGTCCATGCCGGCGCGAAGGTCGGAGCGGTGGCTTTACGTCAGCAGCTTCGGGATGATCGGCATCAACATGCCTTACGCGCTGGGTTTGCAGGTCGCACTTCCCAACCACCGCGTTGTGTGCGTGACCGGCGACGGTTCCTTCGGTTTCCACGGGCTTGAGATCGACACGATGGTACGGCACAACTTGCCGGTCATAACGATCCTCGGGAACAACAGCATCTGGGGCATAGACTGGCAGATCCAGAAGGGTCTGTACGGCCGACCGGTGTGGACCGATCTCCTGCCGACGCGATGGGACACTGTAGCCAAAGGGCTAGGCGCGTACGCAGAAAACGTTGAGCACGCGGCCGATCTTGATGGCGCGATGACCCGAGCGTTCGCACAGGACAAGCCGGCGCTGTTGAACGTCAATATCGTGCAGGTAAGTAGCCCCGTGGCCGACGAGGCCGTCAACCGCAAGCTTGGGGCGCACGGATAGGTAACCAAGACGGCCCATGCTCAGGCTCTCGAAGCATTCCCCTGCGGGATACTTTTGTTACCGGTCGACATCGTCGGGGTCGGTTGGAATCGACTCGAGGGCGGGGCAAGCGCCGCGCCTACGCGTTGTGACCAGTGGAACTAAAATCGCGACCTATGATCAGTAAAAATAGTGAGGACGAGTCCTTGAAAATTGGAATCATGGCCGCCGGCGGCGTTGGCGCTTACTACGGTGGAGCCCTCACGGAGGCCGGGCGGGACGTCTGGCTGGTGGCGCGTGGACCAAACCTGGAGGCGCTGAAGCGTGATGGCCTGAAGATCACCAGCGTTGGCTCGGGCGAGCGGGTTGTGAAAGTTCAGGCGGGTTCTCCGGGGGACGCCGGTGTTTGCGACCTGATCCTGTTTTGCGTTAAGCGTTACGCCACCGAGGCGGCTGTTCGGGACATGCTCCCGATGGTTGGCCCGCACACATTGATCCTGTGTGTCCAGAACGGTGTCGATGCCACCGAGAGACTTCAAGATGAGCTGCCGCCCGAGTATCGAGACAACGTTCTGCTGGGTCTGACCTACATCGTGTCCCACCTGGAAGAACCCGGGGTGGTGAACCAGTTAGACGGACCCCGCAGCATCGTTTTCGGCGAGATCGGCGGAGGCGATAGCGAGCGTGGACGTCGTGTGCAGGATGCTCTGGATGTTGATGGCATTGCAGCCCACTTCTCGGAGTACGTGCATCGGAACCTATGGAACAAGTTCATGTTCATAAACGGCCTCGCCGGGATGACCGCCGTCACGCACAAACCGTTGTGCGCATTGAAATCGACTCCTGAGGCGTGGACGATGCTGAAAAAAGTGGTTGACGAGGTCGAAGCGATTGGATGTGCGAGCGGTGTTGAACTGGACGGCGAGCGCGAAGACGTGATGGCGTACCTGGGCCGGCTCGGCCCGGACACGCGCTCGTCGATGGCGGTCGACGTCCTGGACGGCAACCGGCTGGAGGTGGACTCACTCCACGGTACCGTCGGGCGAATTGGCCGAGAGCTTGGAATAGAAACGCCTGCGTGCGACTTCATCTACGCAGTTCTAAAGGCGCAGGACCCGGGGGAGTAGGGCGCTCTGATGGTGGTTGTGTGATCGCCCTTTGAGAGCCTCAGAGTGGGATTGGGTTGCTGACTGACCTCCGATGCCTGGCGTATATTGCCCTTGTTCGTACGTGATTTATGTTCCCGCCCTGGAACGGGCCTTAGCGAGGTGCAGCGATGGCTGTTGTTGATTTCACGGTTTCTGGCCGAGAGCCGTACGCCGATGGTGTGTCGTTTGGCGATACCGGGGTGTATGAGCAGATCGATGGGTTGCTGACGTTTGCGGTAGACCCAGAGCACGCCGCCAACCGCGGGATCATCGATCTCGATAAGGCCCCTCGTTATGACGACGATCGTGTCCGGTTTACTGCCGATTTCTCCATTGTTGTTCCGGTCGACCCGGCGCGGGGCAACGGTCGGGCGCTGGTGGAGCTGCCAAACCGGGGTCGCCGTCGCATGGTGCCGGTGTTCAACCGTGCTCCCGCTTCTGCTCCTGTGTCCCGCATAGCGCACCCTGGCGACGGTTTTCTGTTCAAGCAGGGCTACACCGTGGCATCCGTCGGCTGGCAGTGGGACGTTACGCAATCTGAGTCGATGATGGGCCTCAACCCGCCGTTCGTCGAGGGCATTACCGGACAGACGATCGTAGAGATCAGAATTCACGACCGCCGTACGACGTATCAGCTATCGGACCGTGGAATCCACACCCCACTGCCGGTTGTGGGCGTCGATGACCCCACCGCAAAACTGCTTGTGCGGGATTACGAGGATGACGAGGACACGGTGGTGCCGCGCGACCGATGGAGCTTCGCCCGAGAGACGGAATCCGCGGTCGAACCCAGCCGCGAGCACATCTACATGGAGGGTGGCTTCGAGCCCGGCAAGATTTACTACATCGTGTACGAGACTAACAGCGCGCCCATCGCTGGCGCAGGGCTGTTGGCGTTACGGGACGTTGCGCCGTTCTTGCGAACACCGTCGGACATCAATCCCACCCCTGGCGGCTTCAACGCCGTGTACGCATGGGGCGTCTCGCAGACGGGCCGATTCCTACGTCACTTCATGCACCTCGGGTTGAACGCAACGGAGGACGGCCAACTCGCTTATGAAGGCATCCTGCCGCACGTGGCCGGCGCACGCCGCGGAGCCTTCAACCATCGATTCGCCCAGCCGTCTAACCAGTCGACCCCGATCTGGGGCCACGTCTTCCCGTTCACTGATGAACCGACAAGCGACGCCTTGACGGAGGAGTCTGGAGGCTTGCTGGACGCGCTGAAGGCTGCAAAAGCCGTGCCGAAGATCATCTACACAAACAGTTCGGCCGAGTACTGGCGGGGTGATGGGGTGCTGGCGCATATCGACACGTCCGCCAACTCGGACATTCGGGAAGCCCCGGAAAGCCGCAGCTACCTGTTTGCGAGCACGCAGCACGGCCCGGGCTACATCGGACAGTCCAGAATTAACCCCGATGGTTCAGGCGTGCGCCACGAATTGAATGTGACCGACTACTCGCCACTGCTTCGGGCATCGCTGGTGAACCTGGACAGCTGGGTGACAGAGGGAATCGAGCCTCCGCCGAGTGTGCATCCACGTCTTGATGATGGCACCGCAGCCGAAAAGTCGGTCGTGCTTGAGACGTTCAGGGACATCCCGGATGTTCTGGTCCCGGACGTTGACCGGCTGTTCTATCTGCGGACCGTAGACCTGGGCGCACGGAGCGCGGAAGGGATCGGAGAGTACCCGGCTAAAGAGAGCGACTACTACCCGTCGCACGTCTCAGCCGTGGACGCAGATGGTAACGAGATCGGTGGCATCAGGCTCCCCGATATCGAGGTCCCGGTCGGCACCCACACGGGCTGGAACCCGAGAGCCCCGGAGACCGGATCGCCGGAACAGATGGTGCCCATGACCGGCACGACACAGTTCTTTGCGGCGACTCGATCTGAAAGAGAACGCGATGGTGATCCGCGCCCGTCTATCGAGGAACGGTATGAGGGCAGAAACGATTATCTGACCCGGGTTCGCGCAGTTGCGGAGCAGCTGGCAGCTGACAGATATGCGCTTGAGGAAGATATTGAACTGATGGTCTCAAACGCCGCGGAACGGTACGACGCGGCGATTGGCGTTAGCGCGAAGGCGAAGCCGGTGCAGGCGGACGACTAGAGGGGATCGAGAGTAGTGTGCGGGATCCCTTGCCCCCACTACCAGCGGGAGAGGGATGAGGTGAGGGAGAAGGACGAGGGCGCTGGTACGCGTTCATGCACTTCACGCCCATCTAGAGCCTCAGGGTGGGTTTTCGCCAGACCGCGTTGGACGTATTCAGGGGACGAGCTTGGCGTTACGCCATCCAGCGGGCCGCTTCTTTGGCGTGGTAGGTGATGATGATGTCCGCGCCTGCCCGTTTGATTGAACCGAGGATTTCCATCGTCACGCGTTGGCCGTCCAGCCACTCGTTTCCGGCGGCCGCTTTCACCATCGCGTACTCGCCGCTGACGTTGTATGCGGCTACCGGCAGGTCAGTGATGCGCCGCGTCTCTCGGATCACATCCAGGTACGCGAGGGCAGGTTTAACCATGACGATGTCCGCGCCCTGGTCGATGTCAGACTGGACTTCCAGCATCGCCTCACGAGCGTTGCCCGGGTCCATCTGATAGCTCCGTCGGTCGCCGGACTCCGGGGTTGAATCGGCCGCCACGCGGAACGGGCCGAACAGGGCGGAGGAGTACTTAGCCGCGTACGCCATGATGGGCATGTTCAGGAAATCGGCGTCATCCAGACCGCTGCGAAGCGCGGCGATCTGACCGTCCATCATCGACGACGGTGCGACAAGGTCCGCGCCTGCACGTGCGTGCGACACGGCCTCTTTTGCCAGCAGCTCAAGTGTGGCGTCGTTATCGACCGTTCCGTCTTCTAGAACAATGCCGCAGTGGCCGTGGTCCGTGTATTCACACAGGCACACGTCCGTTATCACGAGCAGGTCAGGGTGGGTTCGCTTCGCCTCACGGATCGCCCGCTGGATGATCCCGTTTTCGGCGTAGGCGTCGGAGCCAACGGCATCCTTCTCGGCCGGAAGTCCGAACAGGAGCACGCCCGGGATTCCGAGAGCCTCGATCTCGTCCAGTTCTTCCGAGAGACGGTCCACGGACAGGTGGTAGCAGCCGGGCATCGGCGGGATTTCGGCTTTGATGTTCTCACCCGCGGTAATGAAAAGCGGGTAGATGAAATCGTCGACGCTGACCTTCGTCTCGCCGACCAGTCGTCGAAGACCGGCCGATGAGCGCAGTCGGCGGTATCGTGCGAAGGGCGGTAGCCCGTTATCAGGCATCGGGTTCTCCGTTTATGAAATGCTCAACGATGGCCGCGGCCAGCGATTTCATGGTCCGTTCCGGGGCCACGATGTCCACTTTAAGCCCTCGCTCCCGGGCGCGCTCTGCTGTGATGGGACCCATGGCTGCGGTCACGGTTTTGTTGATGAGGTCAGTCCCGCCCGCCAGGTCAACGAGATTATCTACGCCGGACGAGCTGGTAAATGTCGTGATATCGACGCCCGGGTCTTCAAATGCCGCGACAAGTTGATCGCCGGAATTGTCAGATCTATGCGTCTCATATCCGACGACGCGATCTACAGTGGCGCCAAGGGCCTGTAGACCGTCCGGCAGTATGTCTCGTCCGATGTCTGAGCCGACCACGAGGACGCGAACCCCGTCCATCCCGAGGGCTTTCATGTCACGTAGCACGGCGTCTGAAACATATTCCTCCGGGACGAGATCCGGAGTCACACCAAGCTCTTCTCTTACGGCCACGCCCGTAGCGGGGCCCACCGCGGCGACCTTCACGTTAGCAAAGGAGCGGCCGTCCATTCCCAGGACGTCCATGCGGGCGCGCAGCCCACGCGCTCCGTTGCTGCTTGAGATGGTCACCCAGTCGTAGTCACTCAGCCTCTTCAGGACTCTGTCTAACGAAGCGGGATCAGCTACCGGGACGATGCTGATAGCGGGGAACTCCACACACTCGGCCCCGGCGCTTTCCAGCTCGGTGCGGAGTCGTGACGCCTGGGAGCGTGTGCGGGTGATGAGCACGCGTTTTCCGAAAAGTGGTTTGTTGTCGAACCATGCGATGCCATCGCGCAGTCCGACGACGTCGCCGACTATCACGGCCACAGGTGATCCAAGTCCGGCTGCTCTGCCTACTTCAGCGATGTTTTCCAGCGTGCCGGTGACAGATCGTTGTTTTGGGGTCGTTCCCCACTGCACGAGAGCGGCCGGCCGGTCTGGCGCCGCGCCGCGAGAGATCAACTCACGAGTGATTGCTGGGAGTGCCCTCCAGCCCATGAGGAACACGAGCGTCCCGGGCAGGGCGGCAAGCGCGTCCCAGTTGAGTTGTGAGTCAGGCTTGGCGGGATCTTCACTTCCGGTGACGACCGTAAAAGAGGTCGACACGGCCCTGTGTGTGATTGGGATGCCTGCGTACGCCGCTGCCGCTGTAGAAGATGTGACGCCGGGTACGACTTCAAACGGAAGTCCGTGTTTGGACAGCGCCAGGGCTTCCTCACCGCCGCGTCCAAATACGAAAGGGTCGCCGCCTTTCAGGCGGCACACGGACTTTCCGGCCGACGACAGTTTGACCAGCAGGGCGTTTATCTCATCCTGCGTCATTCGTACGTCGCCGGGGCCTTTTCCGGCGTCGAACATCTCGGCGTCTGGGCGCGCCTGGGCGAGTAGCCCCGGGTCGGACAACCTGTCGTAAACAATAGCGTCTGCGGCCCTTAGGCGGTTTATGGCCTTGACCGTGATTAGCCCGGGGTCGCCCGGTCCTGCTCCGACAAGCGAGACGATTCCGGGGCTGGTCTGGCCGTCTGGACTCTCAGGCATGGATCAACTCCAGGGCGCCATTTTTGATCATGTCTTCGGCCAGTGCGTTTCCGAGTTCAGACGCATCGGCGATGTCGCCCGAGCTCGTCTGGGTCATGGATCGATCGCCATCAACAGATGCCGCGAATCCGCGTATCGTCATGCTGTCGCCGTCCAGCGTGGCGAAAGCCGAAGCGGCCGTGGCACAGCCAGCTCCGAGCCGGGCCAGGTAGGCCCTCTCGGCGGTCGATACGGCGCGTGTCGGGGCGTGATCGACGGCTGATATGAGTTCGGTCAGAACCGCATTCGACGCCATGGTCTCGACGGCGAGCGTGCCCTGTCCGGATGACGGGATGAAAATGTCCGGGTCCAGTGCTTCTGAGACTTCGTCCATCCGGCCCAGCCTGTCGAGTCCGGCGGCGGCGAGGATGGCGCCGTCGTAGCCGGTCTCGTCGCCTCTGAGTGCCTTGGTCATGCGCGTATCGACGTTGCCCCGAATCCTGATGATCTGGAGATCGCCCCGTGCAGCGCGGAGTTGCGCGACCCGTCGCGGGCTGCTGGTTCCGATTCGTGCGCCGGACGGCAGGTCTGCGACGCCGCCTTTAAAACGGCTAACAAGCACATCTCGCGGGTCGCCACGTTCCGGCAGGGCCGCCAGCGCGAATCCTTCCGGCAACTTGGACGGCATATCTTTCAGGCTGTGGATTGCGATATCAGCCCGACCATCCTCAAGCGCCGTCTCAAGTTCCTTCACGAAGATGGAAACGCCTACGGTCTCAAGGGGGGATCGCTTGTCGCGATCGCCTACGGTGTTGATCCGTACGAGCTCGAACTCGATACCCGGGTGCGCCTCGCGGAGCATCGTAACAACTAGTCCGGTCTGTATGATCGCAAGTTCGCTTGCGCGTGTCCCGACCCGGACAAGGGTCGGCTTAGTACCGGTCATTTGATGTGTCCGTCGTGGCTTTCAGGGAGAGTTGAGATCACAGGGATTCTGTGCTCAGCCCCACCGGTTACTTTGCAGCTCGCTCTTCGAGCGCAGAGACCAGCATAGCCCTTGCGCCATCTTTGTCCCCGGATTCGAACTGTTCAAGCAATTTGTTTGTGATGGATTCCGCCCAGTCGTCCGGCGTTACTGGAAGCTCGCGACCACGGACCTCTACCCGCACATCTGCGAGCATCGGACCAATGTCAGCCCAACGCAGGCACTGGCAGTATTCCTTGTCGGTCATACGCTCGCGTAGCCGGCGCGCGAGAGCAGGGCTGGTTCCTGCGGTCGATACGGCGACGGTCACGTCCTTGCGGTGAATTATTGCCGGGGCGATGAAGCTACAGAGGGGAGTGACGTCCATCACGTTACACAGGACGTTTCGCTCCCTGGACTCTTTTTCGATCGTTTCGTTGATCTCTTTGGAAGAGGTGTCCGCAACGATGACTATCCAGGCTCCAGCGATGTCTCCGGCCTCGTACTTGCGATGCTCCCAGGTGATTTTGCCCTCTGAAGCGAGTTCTACAAGTCCCGGAAGGGTGTCGTTGTCCGGGCTGAAGAGCGTCACTTCGCCCCCACAATCGAGGAGATATCGGACCTTGCGTTCGCCTTCGTGGTCGCCTCCAAAGACGAGGCATTTGCGGTCACGGATGTCTACGAAAATGGGGTAGTACGCGGGCACAGGTATCTCCTTCGTGTGATGACGCGAAGTCGTCATTCAACAGTCGGGACTGTGGAGACTCGCCAGCCTGAGCCCCGGTTGTATGCAAGGTTTATCGCCGAAAATTCAGGTTATCTAGCCTACTCGTCCACGAAGTATCGGACGCGGGTTTTCTTGTATTCACGAGAGGAATAAAGAAGTTGATAGTCGGTGATGCTGGTGGTCTCAGAAATCTCTCTCGCCAGCTCCTCACAGCCTTCTTGAGAAGTGGCGTGAAGCATCGTGAAGTGGGAGTACTTCCAATCAGGGAAACGAGGTCGCTCATAACAATGGGTCACCGACCGGGATTCCGCCATCAGGAGCCCGACTTCTTCCGAACGCTCTTCCGGTACGTTCCATACGCCCATAGCGTTTGCGGCAAAACCGGCCCGGCGGTGGTGCAAGACGGCGGAGAATCTACGCATCAATTTGCGGCCTATCATGTCATCGGCATGGGCGAATAAGCCTGCGGTGTCCACTCCGAGTTCGTCCGCCATTTCCTGGAACGGCTCGGGGATGATCGGCAGGTCTTCCTGCATCTCCCGCACGAACGCGATGTCGAAATCGGTCAGTGGTTGCGCCTTGTTCCAGTCAGCGTCCATCTTAGGAGCGTCTGACTTTGGGTCCACCGGATCGTCCGGCTTGAAATAAGTGGTGGCGTCCGATTCCTGTTTCACCATGTCAAAGTTGACGCCGATCTTGAAAAATTTGATCGTCGGCATCTTGCGGGTCGCTTCTGCGCCAGTCTCTTCGACCATTCTGGTCAGGGTCTCATCCATATCTTCAAATGGGGAGACCGCGAGCGTAAACCAGAGGTTGAAGCGGCCGTTGCGGGCGTAGTTGTGGCTGACGCCAGGGTGGCGATTGATGATCTGCGCTGCGGCGTCCAGCGACTCTTCGGGGATACGCATAGCGACGAGTGTGGTTGTGTAGCCGAGTCGGCGCGTGTCGAAGATCGCCCCGATCTGACGAACGATGTTCTTGCGCTTTAGCTCGATTATCCGCTCCATCACCTCGTCTTCGGTTATACCGAGGCCTTCCGCTATTTTGAGGAAGGGGCGTTCTACCAGGGGGAAATCAGATTGGATGACGTTGCAGATCTCTCGGTCAACAGCCTCTATTGTGCTCGTGGTCATTGCCTCTCCCGTAGCCGGTGCGATCGAGTTCGGACACCCTGGACAGCAGTACAGATTACCCGTTCTCAATCATGGAGGTCCGATGCTGTCGTCTCAGATGAAATCATTTTACGGCCACATACGTGAAAAACAGCCTGTGATATCCGCGTCGGCGCTACTACGAAACCCTGAGTCCTGCGATGATTCCTCGGATACACGATTGTGCAATGACGTAATGATCATCATAGAAATGACATGTCGTTCATAAAAAACCGGATTTCTGAGCAATCTCCACGATTGAGCGCGCTCTAATTCAAAAATGGCCCTGTATCACTCGCTCAGTGAACAGACCGATCGCTGCATCTACATCTACGCCCATTGCCACGTCGATCATCGCCCCGGCCGGATCAACACGAGTTCGACCTCGCTCCGGGCCGTCGCTGACGTCTACCGCAATGCTTAACCGTTCCATTTCCACAATGCCCGGTCGCGCGACGGCCATCACCGTGAGCGGGTCGTAAAGAGTGATCCGGCGACTCGGCCGTGCGGCGTACTGCGCTTCGGTGAGACGTCGTATTACGGGATTGACGGGTACCGGCGTCTTATCGGCGTAGGTACGTACTTCATTGCATACGTCACTACCGACCATCGTCACGGGCACACCGGAACTGAAAACCAGAGCGGTTGCTTCCGGGTCTGACCATACATTGAACTCGGCATAGTCCGTGACGTTCCCGGGGACATCCAGGGCGCCACCCATAATCACGACACGCTCAACGGACTTCATGGAACCGGGATGATCGCGGAACAATCGTGCGATATTCGTTGGCGGGCCGAGCACGATTAGCGTCACGGCCGGTCCGTCTTCCAAGCGTTGCGCCATGTACTTTACTGCGTGCCCGTCACGCGCTCGTATCGACGGCCTCGGGAGCGATATCGGTAACCCGCCCACGCCGTGGACATCCTCTGCATCCCCGAAACTCCCGACCAGTGGGCGTTGCGATCCCCTGTATACCGGGACCTCAGGATGATTCAGCGCCTCAAGTATCCGGA
The DNA here is from genome assembly GCA_046583455.1 of Dehalococcoidia bacterium. GTDB lineage: Bacteria > Chloroflexota > Dehalococcoidia > Lucifugimonadales > Lucifugimonadaceae. The sequence continues at coordinate 32,921 of JAYGCG010000036.1, forward strand.
GCATGTTGGCGTTCGTGTGTCGTAACGCTGCGTTTCCGCCTGTGGTCGTGAACGCGTCTATCACAAGTTCAGGGGAGTTCAATGCGAGCGCGATCGCAAGAAAATCATCCACGCCGGGGTCGGTATCGATGATTACATTGACCGGAGTCACGAGCGTCTCCATTTGAAGGGGCGTGTGTTACTGGCCAAGACCAGCGCGCACAAGATACATACGACGTTCCGCCTTGAACGACTCTCCGGGGATCTCTTTCGCCCCGCCGATGGTCTCGGCGTTGACAAAGACCTGCGCAACGCGCTCAACCAGCGCACATACGCGCAGCGCTTCGGACACGTTGTCGGCGACGGCGAACATGCCGTGATTCGGTATCAGGACCGCACGACGATCGCCAAGCGCGTCTACACCGGCCTCTGCGAGCGCATCAGTGCCGGGGAATCCGTATTCAGCGACCTCGACCTGGCCCCCTACGTACACGACAAGTTCATCGACTATCGGAGGAAGCGGACGGCCTGCTACGCCGAGTGCGGTGGCATAAACCGAGTGCGTATGCATGACGGCGTTAACGTCCGGTCGCGCCCTGTAGATCGCTAGATGCAGAAGGGACTCTGAAGACGGCACGCCATGGCCATCGATCGGATTGAGGGCGTCGTCGACGGCCACCAACTGGTCCGAGGTCATCGTCGGGTAGGGAAGCGCCGCCGGAGTTACGAGGAATGCGTTCGGGCTGCCGGGTGCGTCAATCCGGACGCTGGCGTTTCCGCTGGAGCCGGAGACGAGTCCAAGACGATCCATCTCTTTGACGGCCGCAAGCAACTCATCACGTTGCGTTATCAGGGCCATCAATATCGTCCATTCCCGTGCGTTACCGCAGTTTCGCTACTCGCCCATTATCTGGACGACGACTTCTCGGTTCTTCGGGAGATCCAGTTCCACTAGAAAGACTCGCTGCCATTTTCCAAACGCCAACTCGCCGTTGACGACAGGGATCATCTCGCTGGTGCCGAGTGTCAGGTGCTGGCAGTGTGCATGGCCGTTGGGACACTCGTCTTCATGCATGTGCACGGTGCGGATAGCGAAATCGTTGTGCCCGTAGTAGGAATCCTGGGGCGCAATTGTGCCCAGGAAGTGCTCCATATCTTTAATCAAGAGCGGTTCGTTCTCGTTGATCTTGATGGCCGCAGTTGTGTGGCGCGAAAAGACAACGGCAATTCCGGATTCGACTTCTGACTCGCCCACGACATCGATTACGAGGTCCGTGATGTCTATGAACTCAGGGGCTCGAGTCGATTTCACGTTGAGGCACTTCGTGAACGACCTCAATACGTGTCCTCTCCATCCTGGTGGGATTTAATAATATTCCGCGACCGGAATTGGTCCGTAATTCTACCCAATGACGTAAGTACGTCCAATTTAGCCGATTCCCCGTGCGGCGTCAGCGTCGTTTCGAGTTGGAGGAGGCTTTGTCATGCGTTGATACCGTCGGAGAAGGCTTCACTGCCGGTCAGCACGGTCGTGAGTGTTGCCACTGCGTTACGCGCACTGCGCACTGCGCGCATGTAGTGCCACATTTCCCGGGGATGTCTGACACCGTGCTTAAAGATGGGCCCGAACCGCCCCCCGGATGGTGTATCCGGAAGTCTTGATACGACCTCCGGGAGTGTCTCATCCACCCCGTAAGCGATAGATCGGACGTTCAAACACGGCACTCCGGCCCTGGCCGCGGCCGCGGCAACCCAGTAGCTTTCCCGGTCAACGGCCGAAACACCGTACGTTTCTCCCAGCCACGCTGAGAGGCCGGACGTTCGCACCAGTGAATCCACGGTAAGGGTCGGGGAGGGCATGAAGTCGATCCCGTTCATTTCGACCGCGCTACGCGCAATTTCGAGCATTTCGGCGTCCGCTACAAGTTCTTCACGTCTTGCGTCTGATTGTGAACCCCCGGATTGCGGGTCAGTTGGATTAAGGGATTCCGGATCCCAATCGAACGGGCTGCCTTCGATGTGATGGAGCCGTGTGGCAAGAACGAGGTCCCCGACATCCAGGTTAGGCGTGCAGGCCCCGGCGAAACCGATCGATAATATCGAATCCGGTCGCTCTGTCCCCAATAACCAGGTCATGGCTCTTTCCGTCTGGGCGCGGCCGGCCCCGGTCAGGATCATGGAGACGCTGTGGTCCCGTCGCTGGTAAGCAAGCGCGCCTTCGGGCGCCCGACGTTGCCTCCATGCGCCCTCGCTACGCTGACGCCAGGGACGCCACGCGCTACGGCTCAACACGGCGGCAAGTTCCTCTCGCCTCGCGGCGACCAGGGCCAGGGTCATCAGACTTCCCGAACCAATAGATACTCTCCCAGGTCCAGAAAATCTCGTGTGGCGTCAGAGCTTAACTGGAGGGAGGCCAGTCGCTTGCGCGCCCGGCTCCATCGCGTCTCCGCCTGGGCCTGGCACCAGCGCTGTGTGCCCAGTCCGTCCATCACCTCAAGCACCCGCTCGACATCGCGGGCGCTGATCTCATCTCCGTTGTAAATTCGTTGCAGCTCTCGTTGTTCCGCATCACGGGCATGTTCAAGGACGTGGACCACAGGCAAGGAGTTTTTCTTGCGGGTGATGTCTGCTCCGACGGGTTTTCCGAGCGCTGGTCCGCCCCAGATCCCAAGGACGTCGTCACGAATCTGGAAGATGCGCCCGAAGTCATCGCCGACGGCCCGGAGTCCTTCCACGACATCACCAGAGCCCCCGGCTCCGACAAAAGCGCCAAGCTCCACTGCGCCCTCAATCAGGGCACCGGTCTTGCGCTCGATCATCATCAGGTATTCATCCACCGTAACGTCTGTCCGGCCCTCGTACGCGATGTCCAGGTACTGTCCCTCCATCATGGAGAGGTAGCGTTCGGTGAGTATGTGTCCGGCCTCGATCGCAGTATTCAGTCCCGTATCACGGAGTCGCTGTGTGACCATGTCGCTAATCGCGAGTAGATTATTGCCCGCTATCAGAGCTGTCGGCTCGCCCCAGACGACCCAGAGAGTGGGCCGGTGGTGACGGGTACGATCGCCGTCCTCTATGTCGTCATGGATGAGCGAGAAGTTATGGACCAGCTCGATCGCCACTGCGGCAGGCAATGCGTCCGCGGGATTACCCCCGACGGCCTCGCAGGCGAGCAGGCACAAGGTCGGCCGGAGACGTTTGCCTTCCGGGCTGTGGGTAAGCATCCCATCGACATCCGCCCATCCCATGTAATACCTGAGGGAGTCGTATATAGGAAGGGTTCTGCCATCCAGCTCGGCACGCAGCGCGGCCCCGACGGCCGCCTGATGGCGGGTGAATACGGGAGGAAGCTCTGTCACGACCGAACTACCGGTTGCCTGAGGGGTCGAAGAATCGGGCATGTTGGGGGAGAGAATAATTTCCGATGCTAAATTTCGTACACACGGGTGTCAACGCGACGCGGAATTGGCCTGAGGATATTAAACGGCCCACCCGAGAATGAATACAGCGGGAACAGCTTCTGCGCCACGAGCGTGTCGCAGTCATCCCGATCGTAGCTGAAAGATCTTCTCCGAGCGGGTGTCTTGCGATTGGGGCGCCGTCCCGGCGAAACCTCTGTCCTCCCTCACCCTAACCTTCTCCCACCCGTACAGGGAACAACCAGAAACCGCATAACCAATAAGAGGCCCCCGGATTATCTCCGGGGGCCTCTTTATTCAGGGGAGATTGCGCGTTCAGGCTACCTTGACCGTTATCTCCCGGGCTTTTGTTGCCTCCGACTGCGGGAGGGTGATCGTCAGTACGCCGTTTGCGTAAGCGGACGTTACGTTTTCCTGGTCCACGGAGTCCGGCAACTGGACCGCTCGTGTAAACGAGCCGGAGCGGCGTTCTCGCCGGAGGTAGTCCGACTCCACGACGTCGGCGCCGTTCTCTGTTGCGGCTGACTCGAGCGTCTCCGCCCGGATGGTCAGGACGCCGTCATTGATGTTGATCTTGATGTCGTTGGGGTCGATCCCCGGCACGGAAGCGCTCACGACCAGCTCATCACCCTTGTCCACGATGTCGAGCGGGATTTGCCATGTGCCGGTCCTGTTGCCGTTTCGGGCGTCGGCGAATACGCCGAATCCCGGACGAGACCCGTAGAAGGGGAAGCCGAAGCGAGTGTTGAAGTAGTTGTGCCTGCGTAGTTCTGCGAACGGGCGCCAAGTCTGGAGAGTCATTTGAAACCTCTGCATGTTTCTGTTGTGTTGGTTCTTGGGGCGATCCTGTCGCTGATAGCGGTGACACCCCATAGAAATGAATTATAGAACCTTTAGTGCTTATATATCAAGTCAGTGATTATTTACACTCAAGTAAATTGACTGATAGAACTGATATAACTATAATTCAGGCAAGTTTCAATATGCCACAGGATTACTACATAGAACTCGGCGTCCCACGAAACGCCGCCGTTAAAGAGGTCAAGGCCGCTTACAGGCGACTGGCGCGTCGTTATCACCCGGACGTGAACACGAGCGACCCGGACGCCGAGGCCCGTTTTAAACGGGTAAACGAGGCGTATCAGGTCCTCTCAGACCCGAAGACTCGTCGCGACTACGACCAGTACGGGGATAACTGGAAGCACGCCGAGCAAATGCGCGCCAACGACGGCAGGTCCCGCGGTACCGGGGGATTCCGAAGATCGCGTGGCGGCCACGGGGGGTTTGGAGGTATCGGCCTCGACGACCTGTTTGGTGATTTTGGGCTGGGAAATGCGTTCGGCCGATCACAGCGGCAGACATTGCAGACGAATGTTCAGATCACTCTCGAAGAGGCGTTTGCGGGATCGAAGCGGAACATCACGATCCAGGGTTCTTCTACCTGCAAAGAGTGCAACGGTAACGGCATCGACGGAACGGTGCTCTGCTCATATTGCGGCGGTTCCGGGACAAGCCAGATGCCAAGAACCCTTGAGGTCACTATCCCAAAAGGGACCGAATCGGGCGATCGCATTCGCGTGCGCCCGGACGATCGGGCGGAGTTGACCATCGAGGTAAATGTTCGGCGTCACCGTGTGTTTACACGAAAAGACGATGATCTCGTCACGGATGTAGTGGTGTCGTACCTGGACGCGTTGCTTGGTGGTGAGGTGGAGGTGCCGACCATGACCGGAAAGGTGGCCCTCAAGATCCCGGAAGGGACGACTCAGGGTCGCAATTTCCGAATGACAGGCAAGGGGATGCCGAGGCACGGCCGGGGCGCTACAGGTCACGGCGATCTTGTTGCACGGATGGTGATCTCGGTTCCCGGGGAGTTGTCGGACGAAGAGAAGGCGTTGCTGGAGCAGTTACGGACTCTGCAGACGGGCGAATTAGAGATCGTTCAAGGGGACGTAACTGATTCAAAATCCGAAACCGAAACCGAAACCGGATCCGGTGGGAGTGCCGAAGCCGCCGGAGGTGACGCATGAATTTCACCGAATTCGAACCCGTTTTCACCATATCTATTGTAGCGGCGCACGTTCACCTACACCCGCAAACTATTCGGACATATGAACGTGCCGGCTTGATAGAGCCGCATCGAACGGACAGCAACATCCGGCTTTACTCCAGCCAGGACATCGCCAGGCTAATCCAGATCAAGACATGGATCGACGATCTGGGCCTGAACCTTGCCGGAGTAGAGATCATGACAAAGCTTTCAGATCGGGTGTCCGAATTGGAAGACAGGGTGAACCAATTGACGGTGGAGCTGGTGCGCCGCAGAGCAGCTGCGGATCGACGCTCGCTCCCAGATCCGGACCGGGTTTAACCCGGAACGGACGACCGAACTGCCATGACGTGAGCCGCCGGAAACGACTCCGCAGGCGAGAGATAAAGAGGCTCCTAAATAATGGTTTTCAAAGAATCTGACTTCACTGAACAGGCACGAGAGGCGATCTCTTCGTCGCAAAACCTGCTGCGTGAGTATCGTCACTCGCAGTGGGACGTTGAGCACGTACTCCTGGCACTGCTCCAGTTGACGCAGGGCGTTCCAGCCCGAATCCTGTCTCAGGCACACGTCGACCCTGATCTGCTTGCGGACCGCGTCGAGGCGGCGCTTCGGCAGAGCCCCCGACTGGGCGTGGTTGCGCAGACCATATACGCCACTCCGCGTCTCCAGCAGGTGTTGGACAACGCGCGGGCAGAGGCCGAGCGGCTGCGGGACAAGTTCATCAGCGCCGAGCACCTGTTGCTTGCCATCGCGGACGAGACCTCCGGCGATAGCGCGCGCATCTTCAAAGAGGTCAACCTGACCAAGGAGAAGATCTACCAGGCCCTTGTCGAGATTCGCGGCCGCAATCGTGTCACGTCGGAAACCGCTGAGCAGCGCTACCAGGCGCTGGAGCAGTACGGGACCGATCTCACCCAACTGGCGCGCGATAGACGGCTCGACCCAGTGGTGGGACGAGAGAAAGAGATACGTCGGGTGATGCAGACCCTGACCCGCCGCACCAAGAACAACCCCGTCTTGATTGGCGATGCTGGTGTTGGCAAGACAGCCATCGCCGAGGGTCTCGCAAATCTGATCGTTAGCGGCGACGTTCCTGAATCGCTCAAAAACCGGCGCCTGATAGCGCTGGACATGGGTTCGCTCATTGCCGGGTCCAAGTTCCGCGGAGAGTTTGAGGAGCGCCTAAAGGCTGTTATGGACGAGGTCCGACAGTCTGAGGGCGAGGCGATCCTGTTCATCGACGAGATCCACATGGTCGTAGGGGCCGGTGGAGCTGATGGCGCTATCGACGCCTCGAACCTCATGAAACCCGCGCTCGCGCGTGGTGAGCTTCAAACCATCGGCGCGACCACGCCCGACGAGTACCGAAAATACATCGAGTCCGACAAAGCGTTGGAACGTCGCTTTTCGCCCGTGCTCGTTGAAGAGCCGGAGACAGACGTGGCGATAGAGATGTTGAAATCGCTCCGGCCCAGGTACGAGGAGCACCACCACGTGCGCATCACGGACGAGGCGCTGGTCTCATCAGTACAACTGGCGCGCCGGTATGTGTCTGATCGATTCCTGCCGGACAAGGCTGTCGACCTCATCGACGAGGCCTCAGCCAAGCTGCGCATTGAATCGGACCGGATGCCCGACGATCTGCGTGATGAAGAGGAAGTGGTTCGGAAACTGCGTGAGGAGGAGATCGCCGCGTCTGAGCGGCGTGACTACCAGACCGCGGACGCCAAGAAGGCTGAGCGTTCTGCGCTTCAGACGAGCCATGAAATACGGGTTAAGGAGTGGGAGAAGGACCACCCGCATGACATGGTGGTGACCTCTGAACTGATCGCGGAGCTAATCGCAGAACGGACCGGGATTCACGTCGAGAGGCTCGTCGAGGGCGAGGCGGACCGGCTATTGCACATGGAAGAGCGGATACACGAAAGGGTGATCGGCCAGGATTCTGCCATTTCGGCGCTCGCGGACGCCATTCGCCGTGCCCGTTCAGGCCTTGCGGACCCCAAACGTCCAATCGGCAGCTTCATATTTCTTGGGCCCACGGGTGTGGGGAAGACGGAGCTGGCGCGGGCGCTCGCTGAGTTCATGTTTGACGACGAGGACAACATGGTCCGGATCGACATGTCCGAGTACCAGGAGAAGCACACCGTCTCCCGTCTGATCGGCGCGCCTCCAGGCTACGTCGGTTACGGCGAGGGCGGTCAGCTCACCGAAGCTGTCCGACGCAGGCCGTTCAGGGTTGTACTTTTCGACGAGATCGAGAAGGCGCACCCGGACGTGTTCAACTCGTTACTTCAGGTCCTGGAGGACGGTCGGCTTACGGACGGAAATGGCCGGACGGTCGATTTCCGAAATACCGTGATCATCATGACCAGCAACCTCGGAACCGGGGCCGTGGCGCGGGACGCCATCGGCTTTGCAACGAGGCCCGAAACCGTTCCCGAACAGGAACGATTGCGGTCAGAAATCGAAGAGGCTTTGAAGCGTACATTCCGGCCAGAGTTCCTCAATAGGATCGACGACATCATCGTCTTCGACCCGCTGACGGAGGAGCAACTGGGCGAGGTCGTGCGGTTGATCGCCAGGGACGTGAACGATCGGCTTGGCGAGATGGGCGTGACGATGGAACTGGACGACAGCGCGCTGGGCTGGCTGGCGAGAGAAGGGGCGGATCCCGAGTATGGGGCACGTCCTCTGCGTCGAGCAATTCAGCGTTTCGTCGAGAATCCGATGTCCAAGAGAATCCTGGGCGGCGAGTTCAAAGAGGGCGATCACGTGAAGATAAGCCTGGGAGATGAAGGTCTCGAGTTCACGGCGGCAGAACGGCCGAGTTCTGACGACGAAGAGCCGACAGATGCTTCTGCGTCCGATCAGGCGGACGAGGGCTCGACCAAGGCGCCGGAGGCGGCCACGGCCGGGGATTAGTTTCGGCCGTGAACTGATTCAGAGCTTGTGAAAGGCTGGCGTTCTGCGGGGCGCCAGCCTCTTTTTTTGTGGCGAAACAGTCGTAGAGGTCGGATACCTGTGTTTTGGCAACGGCGTGAATGTGACGGGAATTGTCTCTATCGAACCCCGTCATTCCTGAGCAATCGGGAATCCAGAGACTGTATTTTCCGATCAGACCGATGTTGGCTAGATCGAGTTCCCTGGATTCCCATCTTCGTGGGAATGACGGTTGGTGTTGATGTCGGATTTCTGATGTTTTCAAGGACGGGCAAAGGCGGATAGTCATTCGCCCCTACGGTGTTTGAGCCCGGACACCTGTATTCTGCGAAGTGAATGGCACGACGTGTGACAGGTTCAAAACAGTGAAACGGAAAATTGATGCCGCCTGAAGGCGTGCCCGAAAGTACCCGATCTGACGCCGGCATCGTGCTTCTGGCCGCGGGCGGAAGTACGCGTATGGGCGGCGACAAGATGCTGATGGAGTTGGCCGGGCGTCCGGTGCTTGAGTACTCGCTTGAGACCTTCCAGCGCGCTGATCGTGTGAGTGCGATCGTAGTTGTCGCGTCAGATGCAAATCAGGATGCGATCAATGACCTGGTTTCGAACTCCGGTTTCGAAAAGGTCGTAGCGGTTATCCGAGGTGGGGCCAGACGGCAGGATTCGACGGCCAACGGCGTTGATCGATTGACGGCTGAAGGCGGCCATGACATCAAATATGTGCTCGTGCACGATGGCGCGCGACCATTCGTCGACGCGGCGATGATTGAGAGCGGCCTGATGGCCGCGGCAGAGCACGGCGCGGCTGTACCGACGTTGCCCGTGTCGGACACGATCAAAAGCGTTGGGGGTGATGGGACGGTGGAGCAGACGCTTGATCGATCACGTCTGCGCGCCATCCAGACACCGCAAGTGTTCCGAGTAAATGTGCTCGTCCGTGCCCTCCGCCCAGCAGAGGACGTCACCGATGATGCTGCGCTTGTCGAACTGGCGGGCGGAGTGGTCAGCCTGTTCGACGGGCACCCGGACAACATCAAGCTGACCACGCCGGCCGACATTGAACACGCGGAAGCCATACTCGCCCGGCGTACCGTCGGCGGCTCAGGCGCCACAAACAGGTGGGGAACCGGATTCGACGGCCACGCGCTTGTGCCAGGCGGGCCGCTTCGTCTTGGTGGAGTGAACATTGAGCACGACGGTCACCTCGAGGGCCATTCGGACGGCGACGTACTACTACATGCGCTCGCGTCCGCCGTCCTTGGCGCCGCTGGTCTGGGCGATCTAGGATCTAACTTCCCCTCAGGTGATCCCACGTACGCCGGTATCGATAGTGGCGAACTTCTTCAACGGGCCGCCTCGATGGCGGCCGACGCCGGGTGGGAGGTGTCGTATCTCGATGCTACAATCATCGCCCAGCAGCCAAAGCTAACTCCGTACGTAAACCGCATCAAAGATTCGATCGCCGAGACTCTCTCGATACCGGTCGAATCCGTCAGCATCAAGATCACATCGACAGACCATGTAGGGGCAATTGGAGCGGGCGAGGGAATAGCCGCACAGGCTATCGCTACGCTCTCGGTAAAACCGATTCCATGAACATGGGATAACGCTCGACCGACCCGCACGAGTGACCAATAAATTTATGAAGCTATACAGCACACTGACGCGCGACAAGCGCGACTTCGAACCCGCGGGTGACGTCGTCACGATGTACATCTGCGGGATCACCGCCTCCAACTCGTCGCACGTCGGCCATGCACTCAGCTCGGTCGTGTTTGATGTCCTGCATCGCTATCTTGAATTCCGGGGCTACGAGGTGCGTCGGGTCCAGAACTTCACCGACGTCGACGACAAGATCATCACGAAGGCCAACGACGAGGGCCTCACCGCTGACGAGGTCGCGGAGAAGTACATCCAGGAGTTCTTCGCAGACATGGACGAACTCAACGTCCAGAGAGCGACCGTCCACCCGCGTGCGACGCAAGAGATCCCGGGCATTCTCAAGATGATCGAGGGACTGATAGAGAAGGGGAATGCCTATCCTGCGACCGACGACAGTGGCAGTGTCTACTTCAGGGTGCACAGCGACCCGGAGTATGGCAAATTGAGCGGACGGACGGTGGAAGAGCTGCTTGAGGGCGTTCGCGTTGATGTCGAGCCCGGCAAAGAGGCACCGGCCGACTTCGCACTGTGGAAGGCGTCAAAGCCCGGTGAACCGGCATGGGACAGCCCCTGGGGGCAGGGACGTCCCGGATGGCATATCGAGTGCAGCGCGATGGCGCTGGAGTATCTTGGCGAGACGATCGATATCCACGGCGGGGGACTGGACCTCGTGTTCCCGCACCACGAGAACGAGCTAACCCAGAGCGAGTCGTACACCGGTCAGAAACCGTTCGCCAGGTTCTGGTTGCACAACGGGCTGCTCAGGCTCGACGGCGCAAAGATGAGCAAGTCGCTCGGCAACCTCGTGACGGTGCGCGATGCGCTGGACAGCAACAGCGCCGACGCCATTCGCATGTATATCCTGACCTCCCACTACCGCAGCCCGCTTCTTTACGACGAAGACAATATCCACACGCAGGAGCGCGCTGCACGCCGACTCAGACAGGCTGCAACGGCTGAATCAAGCGCGAACAGCGGTGAGTCCGTTGACCCGGCGCCGTTCAAAGAGCGTTACATCGAGGCAATGGAAGACGACTTAAACACTCCGCAGGCGCTTGCCGCGATCTTCGATTTGGCGCACGAGATCAACCGGGGCGGTGACGCAGGACATGACCTGACTCAAGCACAGGCGGAGATGCGATCTCTGTCCTCGGTGCTGGGTCTCACGCTGGCCGAGCCAGGGGCTTCTGAGGACGGGTTGTCCGACGAGGACATAGATGCTCGTCTCACCAGTCGATCCGAGGCTCGCACCAACCGGGATTTTGCGGCCGCCGACGCGATACGCGATGAGCTGGTCGACGCTGGCGTCCTGATAGAGGACGGTCCCGGCGGAACGACCTGGACTCGGATTTAAGCGGCTTAGGGCACCACCTTAGAAATACTGTTATTCCCGACTACTCGGGAATGACGGAATGCGTCGCCCCTTCTCCCAACGGGAGGGGGGTGAAGGAAAAGGGATTGTGTGGAGTCGTAGATGTTGCGAGCGTCCGTCCTCTTTATCGCCCCTTGATCTCCGGTTTGCGTCGCTCCAGAAACGCTCGTCGGGACTCCTGGCCGTCTTCGCTGGCGAACGCTGTGTCTATCGTCTGTAGCTCGTAGCGGACCTGTGCCTCTATGTCGATCTTGGTCGCCTCGCGTACGACGCGTTTGGTCAGTCGGGCGGCGATCGGGGAGATCGTTGTGAGGGAGCGGCAGTACTCGGCAAAACGTTCCTGGAACTGGTCGTCCGGAACGACCTCTCCGATCAGGCCGAGCGACAGCGCCTCGTCGGAGTCCACGCGCTTGTTCTCCAGTAAGAATCGCATCGCTTTCTCGTACCCGATGGCCTGTGGGAGCGTCCACGATAGGCCGCCGTCGGGCGATCCGCCGATTCGGGAGTAGCCCGGGAAGAGCCATGCGCTTTCGGCTGCGATCCGTATGTCGCACGCCATCGCCAGCGCCAGCCCGGCGCCGGCCGCAACGCCGTTTAGTCCGGCGACCACGGGCTTGTCACATCGCTCTCGGATCGCCAGTGGGATCTGGCCAACCCAGCTCAGGTCGTCGATCTGCGACTGTATCTCGGACATCGGCCCTCGATCGGGCGTGTTTCCCGCCGGGGTGAGGTCCACACCGGAGCAAAAACAGTCGTCTATACCGGTGATCGCCACAACCCAAACGTCATCGTCCGACGTGGCCGCATCGAACGCCCGGATGATGTCCCATGCGAGTGTTTGTGACAGCGCGTTTTTCTTGTGCGGACGGTTGAGTTGGATGGTGCGGACGTGCGCGTCGTCGGTGATCTTGATCTCAGGGGATTCTATCGTCATCCGACTCTCTTACCGCCAATGATGAGCCTGTGAATTCACGTTTCGGCGCATTGTAGATGCAAGAACGCCGCAGGGGCGGGGCTTGCTCCGCCCGCACTCCGGTCCCTCGAGAGCCTCAGGCCACGGTTTGGGCTTATTAACCGCGATCGGGAATTGTAGGGGCGAATGGCAATACGGCCTCTAGGGCGTATCGCAAAACGAATGATCCGCGTGTTCTAACCGTTGCAGAGTGCCAGCCGGGAGATTCCTGAATCAAGTTCAGAACGGACTCTTCGCTTCGGGCTCAGGATGACAGCACGGTCGGCACGCGCGGATAAGGATCTACGCGCCGATTCCCGCGAGCGCGGACTACCTCAGACGCGCCCCAATAATCAACCCTGTGGGTTTAGTTGAAGCGGGCTGTTAGTACTGCGATCACAGTGAACATTCCGGCGAGCACTATCGTGCCCCGGAACAGGAACCGTTCGATCCCGCGTCGGGTCCGGAAAGAGCTTTCGGCCTGTCCGAACAGCGTCGTGCCTGAGCCGCGTACCTGTAGAAGGATCACCACCGCAAGGGTGACCGCGATGATGATTTCCAGGACGCTGAGAAGATTGCTATTCATCGGTACTCCGCTGTTCCCTTCAGGCCGTGGCATCCCGCATAAGACATCGGGAAGCGTGCACTGCGCGCAGGGGTGTTACACAACGTTAACGTGCGGCCTTCACTTCCTCAAGAGTTTTGGTTAACAGGTCTGCGGCTACGCCGGCGTCTGCACGCCCGCGTGTGGCCTTCATTACCTGGCCGACGAGGAACCGGACGGCGGTCTCTTTGCCTCCGATAAAGTCCTCTACGGCGTTCGGGTTGTTGTCTATCGCTTCCTGCACGACCGGGAGAAGCTCGTCCGTTCCGCTCACTTTCAACAGCCCACGATCTGCGACCACCATGTCCGGGTCTGCGCCTGACGACCACATCTCCTCAAGCACTTCACGTGCCGCGGCGTTACTGATCGTCCGCGCCTGGAACAGTGTTACGAGTGCAGCCAGGTGTTCGGGGTTGATCTTCGTGTCGTTGATCTCGGACGGACCTTCCGGCGCGTTCAGAAGCCGGGCAAGCTCGCCGTTGATCCAGTTGGCCGCTTCCTTGGCAAATGCAGAGCGTTCTTCGTCCGTCATTTCTCTGGAGATAATGACGGCCTCGAAATAATCGGCCGTTGCGCGTGTCGCCGTGACCAGGGCGGCGTCGTACTCGCTGAGGTTGTACTCGGCTTCAAATCGGGTCCGGCGGTCGTCTGCGAACTCCGGCAGCGAGGCTGATATCTCTTCGACCCAGGCGCGATCGATCTCCAGCGGCGGGATGTCGGGCTCGGGGAAATATCGGTAGTCGTGCGCCTCTTCTTTGCTGCGCTGGACGATGGTGACGCCCGCAACATCGTCCCAGCCACGGGTTTCCATCTGAACCCTGCCTCCGGATTCCCATATTGCGGGCTGTCGCTTGATCTCATACTCGATTGCGCGGACGACGGCACGCACCCGGTTCATGTTCTTGACCTCGACGCGCTCTCTAAGTTCGTCGGAACCGACCGGCCGGACGCTCACATTTGCGTCGACCCGGAAGCTGCCTTCTTCCATGTTGGCCGTGCCGACCCCGAGGTATCGGATGATGTTCTGGAGCTTGAGGATGTATGCCTCGGCCTGCGCCGGGGTTTGGATATCCGGCTCGGAGACGACCTCCATTAGGGGGACTCCGGCGCGGTTGATGTCCATGAGCGTGTGGGAGTGGCAGGACTTGCCGGGAGGGTTTTCGATGTGAGTGAGACGAGCCACGTCCTCTTCCATGTGAACGCGTGTGATGCCAATGCGCACCTTGGACTGACCATCAGGCGGCTCGCCTTCGGGCTGAACGTCCATCCATCCGCCGACGCAGATCGGCTGGTCGAACTGGGATATCTGATACCCCTTCATCAGGTCTGGGTAGGGATAGTTCTTGCGGTCAAACTTTGTGATTTCTGCAATTTTGCAGTTGAGGGCGAGGCCGATCTTGATGGCCGATTCCACCGCAGCGATGTTGACCACCGGGAGCACGCCCGGAAGCGCCATGCAGACAGGGCAGACGCGTGTGTTTGGCTCAGCCGACTGGTAGTCCGCGCCACACGAACAGAACATCTTGCTCTTCGTGTTCAGCTGGACGTGGACCTCAAGTCCAATTACGGCCTCGTATTCCACTATCGGTTCGGCTCCTGACGCGCAAAAACGGTTGATTTCTTGGAGGGTCGCAGTCGTGTGCAAGCACGCCGAAACTGCGGGTCCGATTATACCTCAGGGTAGGGGCGTATCCCGAACTTATCCCGGCTTTGTAGGCCGAACCCGAAACGCGTAACCGGTGACTAGTCGAATTCAGGCGGCCAGGCGTCTCGACCGATAAGCGGAACGAATGCGCACAGACCCAGGTTTTGGACCTCGTGCCGATCGGCAAATTTTGTGACGAGCAGAAGCTCTTGTTTTCCGATAGGCCCGACAGGCACGATCATGCGGCGGCCTACAACGAGTTGTTCGAGCAGTTGAATCGGAAGTTCAGGGGCGCCTGCTGTGACGATGATGCCGTCATATGGAGCATCGACCGGCCAGCCTAACGATTCATTTGATTGCATCACACGCACATTCTCGAAACCCAGACAGGACAGGCGTTCGCGCGCCTCGTTCGCCAGGCGTGGAATCAGTTCAACGGAGATCACTTCTGAGACCAGTAAAGAGAGGATCGCTGCCTGATATCCAGAACCAGTACCGACCTCCAGCACCTTATCTCCGGGTCTTGTGCGGAGTGCAGTCGACATCTGTTCCACGATCAACGGCTGCGAGATCGTCTGCCTGTCACCGATGGGAAGGGCGACATTTTTGTAGGCGTCGGTGATTAATTCCGGGGGGACAAACTTCTCGCGGGGAACGCGCCTCATCGCGGATCGCACCCGTACGTCGCCGGAAGATTTCAGGACGGAGTCAAGTAATTCGTCACGGGCCGCCGCAAACCGATCAGCATCTTTATCCCGTTGCACCATCGAATGAGCATACCCGGATCAAACATGATCTATCCGACGAATAACATCGGCCCCACAAGTTGTGATAGCGTCTGCCGACTGCCGCATGTACGGGGGGGCCATCCTGTAGTTCGAACCAATCAATCTGACAGGAGCGAGAAGATGGCTTACATCGACCCCGTAGAAGTTTCGCCCGACGTTTACACGGTTCTCTTTGAGAACGACGCCGTCCGGGTTCTGGATATGACCCTGGCGGCCGGCCAGACAGACGTGGAGCACTCTCATACCGATGAGACCGTCATCTTCGTCAAAGGCGGCAGCGCCCACATCGCTATGCCCGACGGCAACTCGATGGACGCAGAGCTTCCAGATGGCCACATCATGTGGCACGAGGCCTGGACGCACACGGTCAGCAACACCGGTAATTCAGAGATCAAGGCGATGATCGTGGAATCGAAGGGTTAGACAGGCCCACATATATGGAAATAAGAAGCCGCCTACCGGTGAATCCGGGGGCGGCTTCTTATTTGCCGGCCCTTTTGCGATTTCGTGTGATAAGAGCGTGAAAGCTTGCGAATCACATGTGAGGCGCGAGGATATCTTCCGGCGATTTTCGTTGACACTCATATGCTGGGTGATACCCTGATGTTGACCAAAAAGGTCAACATTAGAAATTCCGTGATCTCGGTACGATTGAGTTGAACGTAAAAAGGTGAGCGTTCCGTGACCGTTCGAGACCAGATAATCGGCATCAAAACAACCGGAGGCGCACCGCTTGGTAACCCCCAATTCCATATCCCGAGAGAGCGATCTCTCCGGTGGCGAGTACAAATGGGGCTTCGTTACCGAAGTCGAAGAGGATTTCGCTCCTAAAGGGCTGAGCGAGGACATCGTTCGCTTGATCTCAGCCAAGAAGGACGAACCGGAGTGGCTGCTTGAGTGGCGACTGAAGGCTTATCACCACTGGGTGAAAATGGCCAAAGAGCAGGGCGAGCCCGAGTGGGCCAAGATCCGATACCCCAAAATCGATTACAACGACATCTACTACTACGCAGCGCCGAAGTCCTCTACGGAAGCGCCCAAGAGCCTGGACGATGTCGATCCCGAGATGCTCGCCACCTTTGAGAAGCTCGGCATCCCGTTGCAGGAGCGAGAGAAGCTCGCCGGAGTCGCGATCGACGCCGTTTTCGACAGCGTTTCCGTTGCCACCACTTACACCAAACAGCTTGGGAAACTGGGGATCATCTTCTGCTCCTTCAGCGAGGCGGTTAAAAACCATCCCGATCTCGTCAAGAAGTACCTCGGCTCTGTCGTCCCCTACAGCGACAACTTCTTTGCAACCCTGAACTCCGCGGTCTTCAGCGATGGTTCGTTTGCGTATATCCCGCCGGGCGTGCGCTGCCCCATGGAGCTGATGACCTACTTCCGCATGAACGCGGAGGGCACGGGTCAATTTGAGCGGACCCTTATCATCGCCGACAAGGGCGCCTATGTGAGCTACTTGGAGGGGTGCACGGCACCATTCCGGAAGAGCAGCCAGTTGCACGCCGCTGTTGTGGAACTGGTGACGCTCGACGACGCCGAGATCAAGTACTCCACCATCCAGAACTGGTTCCCCGGAACCAAAGAAGGCGAAGGTGGGGTCTACAACTTCGTCACGAAGCGTGGGATCTGCCGCGGCGTCAACTCAAAAATTTCATGGACGCAGGTCGAGACCGGCTCTGCGATCACATGGAAGTACCCGAGCGTGATCCTCCAGGGAGACAACTCGACCGGCGAGTTCTACTCGGTTGCGCTGGCAAATAACTACCAGCAGGCCGATACCGGCACCAAAATGATCCACATCGGCAAAAACACCAAGAGCACCATCGTCGCCAAGGGGATTTCGGCCGGACATGGCCAGAACACCTACCGCGGGCAGGTCAAGATCATGCCCTCGGCCGAGAACGCCGTGAACCACACGCAGTGCGACTCGCTGCTGGTGGGCGACCAGTGCGGAGCCCACACCGTTCCGTACATCGAGGTCCGGAATCCGACCGCTCGTCTCGAACACGAGGCCTCGACCTCCAAGGTTTCGGATGACCAGCTTTTCTACCTGCGATCACGCGGCATATCTGAAGAAGAAGCACACCACATGATCATCACCGGGTGGACCCGGGAAGTGATCAAGGAGTTGCCGTTCGAGTTCGCAATGGAGGCGGGACAACTGCTAAAGGTCTCGTTGGAAGGGGCCGTCGGATAGTCCGACTTTCCCGGGCGAGCTAACCGACCAGTCGCGCACGCCACTTTCAATCGGCTCTCAATTTACTGGAAACTTAACTCGAATCCCAACGCGGCGCCGCCGCCATCAGAGGTAATCAACACAAAGCACGATGCTTCAAGTAACCGACCTGCACGCGTCCGTATTGGACACGGATAATGAAATACTGAAAGGCCTGTCCCTCAGCATCGGGGCGGGCGAAGTTCACGCCATCATGGGTCCGAACGGCAGCGGCAAGAGCACCTTTGCAAACGTGCTGCTGGGTCGGCCGGACTACGTGGTCAACTCCGGGACCGTCAGGTTTGATGACGAGGATATCCTTGGGCTTTTCCCCGATCAGCGGGCGCTTCGTGGATTGTTCCTGGCGTTCCAGTACCCGGCCGAGATTCCGGGCGTAAGGCCCTGGCAGTTCCTCAAGGCGGCGCTGGACGCAAAACGTGCGTACGCCGGAGAGAAGCCGCTCAGCGTTCGGGATTTCTCCAAGCTATTCGACGAAAAAGTGGAGGCGGTCGGTATTGACCCTGATCTGGTGAAGCGCTCTCTAAACGAGGGCTTTTCAGGTGGCGAGAAGAAGCGCAACGAGATGCTTCAGTTGGAGATGTTGGAGCCACGATTGGCGATCCTTGACGAGACGGACTCGGGGCTGGATGTTGACGCGCTGAAGATCGTGGCTGAGGGCGTTAACAACCTTCGCAGCCCGGATCGATCTTTCCTGATCGTCACCCACTACCAGCGACTGCTGAACTACATAAAGCCGGACGTCGTGCACATACTGGTCGATGGCCGAATTGTCGAGACCGGCGGCCCGGACCTTGCCATGTCGGTCGAAAACCACGGCTACGAGCAGTACATCAAGGCCGCGGCGGCTGACTAATCAGCTACCCCGGTTGATTGATTCCATTCATCACACACTCAGAAACAGGTAAGAAGTAACGATGACGCTGGCTACCGCCAGAGGCGAGAAATACGCCGCAGATTTCAAGGCGCTGACCGAGTCACGTCCCGTAGGTGACTGGATGGCGGAACTTCGGCAGCGCGGCTGGGACCATTTCGATTCGATCGGATTCCCGACGGCGAGGCGCGGGAACGAACTCTGGAAGTACACCAACCTGGCTACGTTGGATCGGGGTAAATTCGGGTTCCAACTCGATGAGCCGAATTCGGTCAGCGCGGAGGTGTTGCGAGAGCGCGCTCCCTGGAGCGACGACTGGAACACCCTGGTGTTTATCGACGGTCGATACTCCAAGGCGTTGTCGCAGGTGTCGTCGGATGCCGGCGTCCAAGCGTTGAATCTTACTGACGCGGAAAACAACGAAACGTTTCGAAAGAACCTCGGCTTACATGCGGCGGCGGACGAGAACGCGTTCTCTGCACTGAACACAGCGTTCCTCACGGACGGCGCTTTTGTACAGATATCCGACAACCACGAGGGCACGTCGCCGATCCATCTGCTTTTTGTGACGACGCCGGGCGGCTCCCGGGCGACATATCCTCGAACACTTGTAGTTGCCGGGACTAACTCCCGGGCCACCGTGATGGAGAGCTACATCGGCCTCGGCGATGAAAGCGGCTTCACCGCTCCCGTTGCCGAGTACGTCCTGAACTCGGGCTCCGGCATAGACCACTACCGTGTGCTGGTAGAAAACGAAGAGTCGTTCCACATCGGCATCACCCGCGTCTACCAGTCGGACAACTCCACATTCACATCTACTTCATTCGCGTTCGGACCGAAGATCGGTAGAAACGACGTCCACGTCCTGTTGGACGCCCCCGGTGCAGAGTGCACGCTGAACGGCCTGTACTTGACGACCGGTGACCAGCACATGGACAACCACATCTCCACCACTCACGCCAAGCCGCACGGCACGAGTCACCAGTTCTTCAAGGGCGTGTTGTCCGGGAACTCTCGGGCCGTATTCAGCGGCCGTGTGCTTGTCGAGAAGGACGCTCAGAAGACCCAGGCATTCCAAAAAGATCTCAATCTGATTCTCTCGCATGGCGCCGAGATCGACACCAAGCCGAGCCTTGAGATCTATGCAGACGATGTGCAGTGCGCCCACGGCGCAACGGCCGGCCACACGGACCCGGAAACGCTCTTCTACATGCAGGCCCGGGGGATCGACAAGGTGACCGCACAGGCGATGCTGATGCGCGGATTTGCCTCGGAAATCGTTGACTTGATCGGCGTCGACGGCATACGGGACTACGTACACGGAGTGGTCGAAGAAGCAATTCCCCGTTTGCAGGCAGCGGCCGACTGATGTCGCCCGCCACTCATCTGGATGTAGAGAGCATTCGCGCTGACTTCCCGATTCTGACCCGGCTGGTGAACGGTCACACGCTCACGTACCTGGACAACGCAGCGACATCCCAGAAGCCGTCCCAGGTGATTCAGTCGCTGGTCGACTACTACGAGCGTTACAACTCAAACGTCCACCGCGGAGTCCACACGCTCAGCATTGAGGCGACCGAAGCCTATGAAGAGGCCCGCGGGAAGGTGCAGCGCTTCATCAACGCGCCGTCACCTGAGTCGATCATCTGGACTCGCAACACCAGCGAATCGCTGAACCTTGTCGCTTACACATGGGCCGAGGCGAACGTCGGCGCGGGCGACGAGATCGTCACTACGGCGATGGAGCACCACTCCAACATCGTGCCCTGGCAACAACTGGCCATGCGGAAGGGCGCAACGCTCAAGATCATCCCGGAGACCGAAACCGGCCGGCTGGACATGGAACAGGCGGCAGCGCTCATCACGGAGCGCACGAAGATCGTCGCCACCACGCATATGTCGAACGTTCTCGGCACCGTGGTCGACGTCAAGGCTCTGGCCGATGCGGCTCATGCAGTGGGCGCAGTTATTATCGTGGACGGCGCTCAGTCGGTCCCGCACATGCCAGTGGACGTGCAGGCGCTTGATTGCGACTTCATGGCCTTCTCGGCGCACAAGATGCTCGGCCCCACGGGGATTGGCGTCCTGTACGGTCGCCCGGAAATCCTTCAAGTGATGCCCCCGTGGATGTTTGGCGGCGACATGATTCTCGAGGTGTCGTACGAAGACGCAAGCTGGAACGACCTGCCGTACAAGTTCGAGGCTGGTACGCCCAACATCGCAGACGCCATCGCCACCGGCGCTGCGGTCGACTACCTGGAAGCCCTCGGCATGGATAACGTCTGGGCGCACGAGCAGCAGATCACCGGGTACGCCCTCGATAGGTTCGCCGAACTGGAAGGCATCAACCTGCTCGGACCGCGAGAGGTTGAGGATAAGGGCGCAGTGATCTCCTTCTCCCACGACTCGGTGCATTCGCACGACCTCGGGACGGCGCTGGATCAGCTTGGCATTGCGATCCGCACCGGACACCACTGCGCCATGCCGCTCATCCGCAGCCACGGCATCGTGTCAGCGGCACGGGCCAGCTTCTACATCTACAACACTGAAGCGGAAGTTGACGTTCTTATAGATGGCCTGAAAGAGGCCGAACGCTACTTCTCGAAAGCTGGCATCGCCTGATGCAGCGCGGCCTCGGAGATCTCGACGAGCTTTACCAGGAAGTGCTCCTGGATCACTACCGAAACCCGCGTAATACGGATCGGTTGGATGATCCCACGTCCGAGGTCGATGCCATCAATCCGTTCTGCGGCGATGAGATCCACATGCAGCTGGGCCTCGACGGAGACAAAGTTGCCTCGATCAGCGTCACAGGACAGGGATGCTCGATCAGCCAGGCAGCAGGGTCGCTCTTGACGGAGATCGTTGACGGCAAAACGACGACTGAGGCGCGCGAGTTACGCGAGCTGTTCCGCGAGATGATGACGAGCGAAGAAGTGTCGGACGAAGTGGCCGATCGGTTGGAAGACAACCTCGCCTTACAGGGCGTCCGCCGATTCCCTGTACGCATCAAGTGCGCGCTCCTGTCGTGGTCGGCACTTATCGATGCCCTGGACAAGGTGGCCCCGGCAAAGCCCTGATTGGGCGGGTATTTGGGGGTGCAACCTTGTCCCGATACTTTCGGCATCGGAAGGACGAGGGATCTTTATAGCGCGCCTGTTATCCCCGGCGCCCGTTCCTGGGTTAGAGACTTCTCCCTCATCCCAACCTTCTCCCGTTGGGAGAAGTGATGCATGTGCCGGTAACGAGCTCGTTAACGCCCTTCTTCTACCTGGACCTTCTGCCAGTCGTAGTCGACGTCTCCGTCGTAGAAGCGGTCGGGGTGCTCGATGGCCCAGAGCTGTTTGCGCATGTTCCAGTGGTCGGGTTCGAGCTCCATGCCTTCACGCCAAATCACCGCTGCGCCTTCGAGATCGCCGGAACCGTATAGCTTCAGGCCGCGTTCAAAGTGGTCGAGGCTGGCGACATCCACTGCGCCCCGTACCGGGGTCTCGTCCGTCAGGTTCATTTCGCCATTCAAGAGGAAATCGGAGACGAGTTTCTTTGTGGCCGGCTTTCGGATATCGAACCCACCGTAAAGGGAGTATCGGAGGATGCCGTCTTCGTCGATCAGCGCACCATTCGGGATAGCGCGCACGCCGAAGGTCCGGGTGACGATGGTTCCCGCGTCCACGCCGGTCGTGAACTGAGCGCCGGCCTTCTCATGGAAGGGGCGTGGGAGATCCGGGCCCTGGAGATCGACGGCTATGGACAGGATGTCCGAGCCGGCTGCGGTGATCCCTGAGTACATCTGCTGCCAGACCGGCAGCTGTTCACGGCAGCCTCACCATGAGGCCCACATGAACACGGCGAGGCGTTTGCCCCGGTAGTCGGAGAGTTTGACCTCGACGCCGTCCAGAGAAGGCAGCGTGAAGTCCGGGACGATGTCCCCAATGGCCGGGGCAGAGGTTCCGATCGATGTCATCTTTTCCCCGGAACGCGCTTCAACTCGGTCTGCAATGATTCTGGAAACGGAGGACGTTCAAATAAACGGCCCATCGAGTCTGGGGAACTCACGGTTCCCGGGTGGTTACCAGCTTCAGCCTATGCCGTGGAAGCCGACTTCTACTTCTCCGTTGCGGACGAGGACCGGTGTTGTCCGGTCTCCGCCGGTGAGCTTCTCAACCTCCGGCCATTTGTCCTCGTGGAGACTCATGTCGATCTCGGTGTATTTCACACCCTCTTCGTCGAGCTCCTCCTTAAGCATGTTGGAGAAGTCGCACTCGGGGTGTGAGTACAGGATCGGGGTTTCTACGTCCGGTGTAGTCAACTTTTGATTGCCGTCCTTGGTTTTCGCGTTGAAGGACTCGTGTGAGTTGTTGAATATCGTCAGAGGGTGACCAGGTTCTCCCTCACCCTGCACCCCCTCCCGCTGGGAGAAGGAAATCACTTACATCGTATCTGATTCGTAAAACGCGGTCGTCGGCGCAGGCCGCACTACATGTGCATGCCTTCGTAGTTCGGGTCCAGATATTTTGCTGGCTCTTTTGAGAATGCTACGCGACAGCCGGGAGAGCAGAAGTAGTACGTATCGCCCTCGTGTTCGTGGGTGCCACCATTTGGGCTGCTCGTGTCTACGTCCATCTTGCAGACGGGGTCTGTTGCTGTGTCCGGGTGCTTGCTGAAAAATGGGATCTTTGGCATTGGTGGTCTCTCCTTTTGAAGGCGAATTAGGATCCGCTCTGGGTCGTGTTGGTGTGTGTGGGAGTCTCTTAGTTAATGGCCCTCGCCGGTTCAGTTCTTGTCACTCCGCCCTCAGGTGGCCGACGGTGATGCAAGGGCTTGCGACCCAGCCGCAATGAGTTGGTCACGACGGTTACGGAGCTGAGCGCCATAGCGCCGGCCGCAGCGATCGGGTTCAGGACCCCGTTGTTGCCGAGGATTGGTTGTAGCAGACCGGGAACCGACCCGTCAGACCAGATCGGGTACAAAACACCCGCGGCCACGGGGATCAGGGCGACGTTGTAGAAGAAGGCCCAGAACAGGTTCTGCTTGATGGTGCGCATGGTGGATCGGCTGAGGCGTATCGCCGTAGCAACGTCCCGCACGTCACCGCGCATCAGGGTGATATCGGCGGTCTCGATGGCGACATCCGTGCCGGTTCCGATGGCCATTCCTACGTCTGCCAGCGCCAGGGCGGGAGCGTCGTTGATGCCGTCTCCGACCATCGCAACGCGCCGGCCTTCCGCCTGGAATCGGGCCACAACATTCGCCTTGTCGGCAGGAAGTACCTCCGCCACGACGTTTTCGATACCGACCTGCCGCGCCACCGCTGCCGCGGTCCGCCGGTTGTCGCCGGTGAGCATGACAGGCTCGATCCCCAGCGCCTTCAGTTCGGCGATGGCGGCACGTGCTTCCGGTTTCACCCGGTCGGCGACGCCGATCACGCCGAGCAACGCGCCGTCACGGGCGATGATCAACGGGGTTTCGCCGTTGGTCGTCAGAGCGGAGACATCGGATTCGATGTCTGAGGTGCTTACGCCCTCGGCCTCAAGGAACGCGGCGGTGCCGGCGAGAACGGTTACTCCGTTCACGGAACCTCGCACACCACGCCCGGGCACAGCTTCGAAATCTACCGCCTCGGCGATCTGGAGACAGCGTGAGGACGACTCTTCAAGCACGGCAGACGCGAGTGGGTGCTCGGACGGCCGTTCCACGGCCGCAGCGGCCTCGAACAACTCGTCTTCGGACACGCCAAGCGCCCGTACTGAGGCGACGCGAGGCCGTCCTTCGGTGAGCGTGCCGGTCTTGTCCAGCACGACTACCTCAAGCTTGTGCGCCGTCTCAAGCGCTTCTGCGTTGCGAATCAGGATGCCGTTTTCGGCGCCGCGTCCCATTCCAACCATCACGGCTGTCGGGGTCGCCAGTCCGAGGGCGCAGGGGCAGGCGATGACCAGCACGGCTACGGTTGCGAGTAGGGCGTTTACGTATATTGGCGAGGGACCGATCAATGACCATGTGATGAACACGGAGGCTGCGATTATCAGGACGACGGGTACAAATCGGGCCGTGATCACGTCCGCAAGACGTTGGATCGGCGCGCGTGATCCCTGGGCGTCCTCGACCATCTTGATGATCTGGGACAACAGGGTCTCGCGCCCCACGCCGGTGGCCTTGAAGCGGATACCGCCGTGGCCGTTTACCGTGCCGGCAAACACATCGTCGTCGGTGGTTTTCTCTACCGGAATGCTCTCGCCGGTAAGCATCGACTCGTCGACCGAGGTCGCACCCGAGATGATCTTTCCGTCGACGGCGATCCGCTCACCGGGCCTTACGACGATCTCGTCGCCCTGGATGATGTCGTCGAGCGAGGTTTCTACAAGGTCGTCCCCTCGTGCCACTAGCGCCGTCCGGGGCTGTAGCCCGATCAGCTTCTTGATGGCGTCCGAGGTGCGGCCGCGTGCGCGTGCTTCAAGGAATCGTCCAAGAAGGATGAGGCCGATGATCGCCGCCGAAACGTCGTAGTAGGTGCCGGTGGAGTGGCCGCCGAAGAGGGTCGAGGATTCAAACGTCCCGCGGGAGACGGTCGCAGCCAGGCTGTATGCGAACGCCACTGATGTTCCGATGGCGATCAGCGTGTTCATATTTGAGGTGCGATGATTGAGCGCGCCCCACGCGCCGGTGTAGAACTCCTTGCCAGCCCAGAACTGGATGGGTATGGCGATGGCGAGCAGGAAGACGTTGACCCCGGTGGGGGAGATGTCTTCAAGTGCCGATATCGACTGGTATTGCATCGTCAGCATCATGACAACGGCGGCGGTCAGCGCCGCGATTACCCGGATGCGGAGAAAGCGAACACGAGCGGCTCGTCGGGCGTCCTCGTCCGGGCGCGAACTGCCATCGTCGACTATCCCTTCAACGGTATAGCCGGCGCCGGACACCGCTGCGCGAAGCGCCGGGATGTCTGCGGTTGCGGGGAAGTACTCCACGATTGCGCGTTCGGTCGCCAGATTGACGGTGGCCTCCACAACGCCGGGAACGGCGTTCAGGGCCTTTTCAACGTGTCCTACGCAAGCGGCGCAGGTCATTGAGCCAATTGACAGGGTGATCTGTTCCGAGGCAGCGCCGTATCCGGCACCTTCGACGGCCTTCATAAGGTCGTCTGGATTCACCAGAGACGGGTCCATCTTGACGGTTGCGCGCTCGGTTGCGAGGTTCACTTCGGCGTTGCTGACGCCCTCGACCTCGTTCAGTGCGTTGCCGACGTGTACGACGCAGGCGGCACAGGTCATGCCCGTGATGGGCATGGTGATGGAGGTGAGTTCTTCCGGCGTGATTTCCGGGGCCGTTGATTTTTCTGAGGTGGTCATAGCTACTTGTTTGCCAGTCCGTAAAGTTCTACCAGTTCATCCAGAATCTCGTCGGAACGTCCTTCGCGGA
>JAYGCG010000111.1:0-83315 GCA_046583455.1 Dehalococcoidia bacterium
GCATCCCCGGCGGCACGATCTCGACGCAGAGCTGGGGCGGCTGGCTGATAGCCGGGTGGTACGGCGCGCTGTTCGCGTGGCTCGGTCGCGACACATTGCGAAGAGTCGTTAGTTCAGCACCACGGGCGGTTGCTGACCGGGCCGCTGAGTTTGCCGAATCGCCACGCTTTCCCGGGCGAAGGTCGCTGTCGTGGCTGGCTGCTCCCGTGATCGTCCTGGCGGTGTTGCCGTGGATCGCGGTGAGCCAGCTCCCGGGGGATCGCCTTGAGGTCACATTCTTCGAGACGGATCGCGGCGACATGATCCTCGTTGAAACTCCGGGCGACCGTCGTGTGTTGATCGATGGAGGACGCGATGTGGATGGCGCGACGGCGGCGTTGGGCCGTGTGTTGCCGTTCTGGGAACGCGGGATCGACGTAGTGGTGCTGACCCACTCCGACGCCGATCACGTCGGCGGCCTGATCGACGTGCTGGACCGTTATCAAGTGGGCGCGGTGGTTGATACCACGGCTTATGCAGACTCGGCCGTATTTGGCGAGTGGCGGGATCGGTTGCTCGCTCCATCGGCGCCGGTGGTGGTTGCCCGGGAGGGCCTGATGATCGACCTCGACTCTGATGTGACGCTGGAGGTGATCTGGGCAGGAACGCCGGAACTTTCGGACACCAACGCCGCCTCCACGGTCCTGATACTGCGACACGGCGATGTGCGGATGCTGCTTACCGGGGACATTCCGAAATCGGTGGAGACTCGACTGGTGGACTCCGATGTGCAGTTGGACGCTGATCTTCTGAAAGCACCCCATCACGGCAGCGATACGTCTTCGTCCAAGGCATTTCTGGAGGCGGTGGACCCTTCAGTAATCGTCATACCGGTAGGGGAGCGGAATCCGTTCGGCCATCCGGATGAGGATGTCCTGGCGCGTTACGCGAATGTCGTTCCCGATGCGCCGGTGTTCGTGACAAAGGAGCACGGCGACGTAACGGTGGAGAGCGATGGAACGCGGTTGTGGGTCACGACTGAGCGGTGACGAGCGGGCGACCAGGATGACCGGTCACGCGACCTGTCATCCTGATTCAGGTTCTGGAAGACGATTTCCGCTTGACACTTCGCCCCATGGGTGTATGGTAACTGCTCGCTCTTGCAAGTTGTTGCATTTGCTGGAGATTGCAATATGACGTCTCGTGAAGAATCTGCCGAAACGCTCCGCCGCGCCGGGCACAGGGTGACCTCTGCCAAGCTCCTTGTCATGGAGGCGTTGCGTCACGCCGGCGACCATCTCAGCGCGACCTCGGTCATCGACCAGGTTCGCAGAGACGCGCCACACGTAAGCGAATCGACGGTATATCGCACTCTTGGCTCGCTTCGTGATTCACGATTGATCTCTGAGACGACATTCGGGCATGGGGAAGTTGCTTACGAATGGTTAGAGGAACGTCACCACCACCACCTTGTGTGCAGCCAGTGCGGCGCCGTAGATGAGTTGTCGGACGAGGTAGTGGCCGGGTTTGCGAAGCAGCTTTTGGACGCCCACGGATTTAATGCCGATCTGCAACACCTCGCCGTTCCCGGCGTGTGTGGTCGGTGCGCTCGTAGTTCTGAGGCTGCCGGGGAATGAAGTTTCAGGTGCTGGCGGTGGCGCTGCTTGCGGCGCTGATAGTTGCTTGCGGCAGCAACAAGGTTGAGGAGGCTGAAGAGTCTGGCTTGCTCAACGTCGTGACGACGGTTTCTCCGATCACATCCATCGTTGAAAACATCGGTGGTAAGCGAATCCTCGTCCGTGGCATCGTCCCGGAAGGCGCCAACTCCCACACCTTCGATCCCCCGCCATCGACCGCCCGCGTGCTCGCCGATGCTGACCTGTTCATCGCCAATGGGTTGTATCTGGAGGAGCCGGCCATCGAGATGTTCAACGCCAACCACGGCGATGGCGCACGTGCGGTGCTGCTAGGTGAGCTGGCTATCGCACCCGAAGAGTGGCAGTTCGACTTCTCATTCCCGAAGGCAAACGGCCAGCCGAACCCGCACCTGTGGCCGGACCCGATCCTTGCCCTCAATTACGCCGAGATCGTGCGTGATGCGTTGACGGTATCGGACCCTGACGGGGCGGCGTACTACGGTGCCAACTACGAGGAGTTCCGGCTACGGATCGAGGCGCTTGACGCTGCCATTAAGACCGCAGTTGCAACCATTCCGGAGGGCCAGCGTCGTTTGCTGACCTACCACGACTCCTGGGCCTATTTCGCAAGACGATACGGGTTCGAGGTCCTCGGCGCGGTCCAGCCAGCCGACTTCACAGAGCCGTCACCAAGAGATATGGCCAAACTTATTGTGCAGGTGCGCGATCTCGGCGTGCCAGCGATCTTCGGCTCCGAGGTGTTCTCGAGTCCGGTCATGGAACAGATCGCGGCCGAGAGCGGGGCCGTCTTCATCGACCAGCTCGCGGACGATGACCTGCCGGGAGAACCCGGCGACGCCGATCACAGTTACCTCGGGTTGATGACAAAGAACATGGTGACGATGGTCCGCGCTCTCGGCGGCGATGCGTCTGCGTTGGGCGCGGTCGATTCCAGTCTCGTGTTCGATGGCCAGTCGCCCGCGGAGTACCCTGGCTAAGGGCCCGGTTGGGCTTTTATTTGCCGCGCAAATCATGCTTCACAAATCTCCACACCCTGATCTTCATGAACCGCCGCTGGTCCAGATTCGCGACCTCGCCGCCGGGTATCACGGCACCCGCGTGATCGAGAACGTTTCGCTGGACATCATGCGCAACGATTTCGCCGCGCTCCTCGGCCCGAGCGGTTCAGGTAAGACGACCGTGCTGCGGGCCATCGTGGGGGCGGCGGATGTCTATGCGGGCGACGTGCTGTTCAGGGGCGAGCCGGTCCGTAAAGCGCGCCCACGCATCGGCTATGTGCCGCAGTTGGAGGCGATCGACTGGAACTTCCCGGTCACCGTCGAGCAGGTCGTTTTGATGGGTGCGACCCGTAACGCGCCACTATTCCCGTGGTTCCGGCGGAAGGATCGTCTAAGGGCTGGCCAGGTGCTGGAGCGTCTCGGGCTGGATGGACTGGCGAACCGGCAGATTCGTGAGCTGTCCGGGGGGCAGCAGCAGCGGGTGTTCCTGGGTCGGGCGCTTGTGAGCGAGCCGGAGATCCTGCTACTGGATGAGCCGACGGCCGGGGTCGATATCAAGACCCGGGACGACGTATTGCATCTTCTGGACGAGCTGAATCACCAGGGTATCGCCATCTTGATGAGCACTCACGAAATCAACGCCGTCGCCGCGCACCTGCCTCGAGTGATCTGTATGAACGGTCGAATCCTCGCAGATGGAACACCGCGTGAGGTGCTGACCCCGGCGGTGTTGAAGGCCACCCACGGCGCCGAGATGCCGGTGACCGAGTATCGGGGCATGACGCTTGTGGCCGAGACACCGCATCAGTTTGGCGCTGCCCCGTCAAGTGTATCCGGAAATGCCCATGTGCACGGCGAAAGCGGGCATGTGCATGACGATATCGTGATCGAGATCCCGGCCGATGACTGAGCCGTTCGAGTTTGAGTTCTTTGTACGCGGTTTGATCGCCGCCACGATGGTCGGCGGGTTGGCCGGCATGATGGGCGTCTACATCGTGCTGCGCCGCATGTCATACATCGGCCACGGACTGTCGCACGCCATTT
Source organism: Dehalococcoidia bacterium (assembly GCA_046583455.1). Taxonomy (GTDB): domain Bacteria; phylum Chloroflexota; class Dehalococcoidia; order Lucifugimonadales; family Lucifugimonadaceae. The sequence continues at coordinate 3,680 of JAYGCG010000111.1, forward strand.
TTGGTGGTGCGGTCGTTAGCTTCATCATGTCGATCAACTTTTATGTTGGTGCGTCGATATGGGGCTTCCTATCGGCCGTCCTGATCCAGTGGACCTCCCGCCGCCGCAGCATCTCATCAGACGCTGCCATTGGCATCATCACGACGGCATCGTTCGCCCTTGGAATCGCCCTGATCAGCCGGACCCAGACCTTCACCCGCAGCTTTGAGGCGGCGCTATTTGGCAACATCCTCGGAGTGACCGGATCTGATCTTGTTGCCATCGCGTTGGTGACTGGCGCGGTCTTGATTGCGGTGATCGTTGGCTATAAGTACCTGCTGTTTGCGACGTTCGATACAGAAGTTGCGGCGTCCTACGGGGTGCCGGTGCGCTGGGTCGATACGGCGTTTGCGCTGGTGCTGGCGGGGACAGTTGTGGTGTCGATGCAGGTGCTCGGGGTGACGATGATCGCAGCCGCGCTGGTGGTCCCGCCGATAGTGGCGCGCCAGTTCACAGGCAGCTTCACGAGGATGATGGTGCTATCGCCGCTGATCGGCGCATCTGCCGGCGCGATCGGCATCTATCTAAGTTGGTTCATCGATGTGTCGTCAGGCGCGTCCGTCGTGCTCGTGGCGTCCGGGTTCTTTGTGGTGAGCATTGTGTATGCAAGCGCCCGGGACCGACTTCTGGCTGCGCGTGGACGGGCCGGGGTGGCGTGATCTCCGTCTCCCTACTGGGAGAAGGGATTGTTCAGTGACACGGGTCCACTGGATTCTCGACGGCTCGGGAATGACGTGGATTCTCGTATCTGCCTTCGATAAACCGTCATTCTCACGTAGGTGGGAATCCAGCGACGTGCGACTCGATTGGTGATGTCAAAATAGCCCCAACAACCATCCCTATCGCGGGGTACCATGCGGCCTCGGTCCATTCGCAACCCCCTACAACGAAAGAACTCCAATCCATGCCCGCACCCGCAACGTCTGCCACCGTTTACGAGCCAGTTGAGGGCTGGGCGAAGATTCCGCATGGGATCTGGATGAAGGAAGCGACATCGGTGGCAGTCGATTCAGACGACCGCGTCTACGTCTTTAACCGGGGCAACATGCCGGTGCTGGTGTTCGATTCCGACGGCAACATGGTCGATAGTTGGGGCAACGAGACTCCGTACGAGGGCGTCACCCTGATGGAGGACCCGTACGGGAACATGGTTCCCCGCTGGCTCGGCACCCGCTTCACCCGCGCCCACGCCATCACGGTCGATCACGAGGACAACCTGTGGCTGACTGACGACTCCGGGAATCGGATGTCCAAGACCGACAAGAAGGGCAACACCCTGATGACGATCGGCACCGGCGTGCCGACGGAGCGCGAATCGGGCGAGATGTTTAATCGGCCTACTTCCGTGGCGGTCGACCCTTCAAACGGCGACATATTCGTCTCGGACGGCTACGGCAACTCCCGGGTTCATCGTTTCGACAAGGACGGCAACCACCTGCTGTCGTGGGGGCAGTCTGGGACCGACCCCGGCCAGTTCTCGTTGCCTCACAACGTGGCGATGTTCAGCGAGGGTCAGGTGATCGTGTGCGACCGGGAGAATCACCGGGTGCAGGTGTTCACCACGGACGGCGAGTATGTGAAGGGATGGCACGTCCACAAGGCGGTCGCTACGTTCAGCGGCAAGGGCGACGACACGAACGTCTATATCGCCGAGCAGGGCCCGCCGCCGGTTCAGTCCGGTGTGGCGAACCTCGGCCACAAGATCGGCATTTACGACCGCGACGGAAACGTGATCCAGAAGATCGGAGCGGACCTGCCGGGCGAGCGACCCGACCAGTTCAACTGGCTGCACTCAGTGGCGGTGGACAGCCAGGGCAACATCTACGCCGCCGAGGTGAGCTACGTAGAAGTGGGCCGGCACCAGGACCCGCCGCGAGAGTTCGTAAGCCTGCGCAAGTGGGCGCGGGTTAGCGGGTAGGCGGGGATGACAGAAGGTAGATTCACCGACAGCGTTGCAATCGTTACCGGGGGCGGGCGCGGTATTGGCAAGGCTATTGCTCAGGGGTTTGCTCGTGAGGGCGCTCGGGTTGTTGTGACGGCTCGGACTGCCGACGAGATCGCTGATGTGGCGCATGAGATTGTGCTTGCCGGTGGCGAGGCGATCGGCGTTGTTTGCGATGTGTCAGACGAAGCCAACGTTCAGCAGATGGTGGATGAGGCGATTTCGCAGTGGGGTCGGATCGACATCCTGGTCAACAATGCCGCCACCAATCTGCCGAATATCGATGTAGTGGACATGGAGCCGGACGCATGGCGTCGGGTGGTCGATGTCAATCTGACGGGGCCGTTTCTATGCGCCCGCGCCGTGCTGCCGAAGATGATCGAGCAGGGCTCCGGATCCATCGTCAACATTTCAAGCATCGGCGGGCGTCATGGCTCGAAGGGCAGGGGACCGTACCGCGCCGCCAAAGCCGGGCTAATCAACTTGACCGAGACACTCGCCGCCGAGAACTTCTCTCACGGCGTGCGAGTGAACTGCGTCTGCCCGGGCGGCGTCGAGACGGAAATGCTGCGTACGATCGGCGCTTCGATGAATCGTCAGCTCATGACGCCGGACGAGATGGCAAACGTGGTGCTCTACCTGGCCTCTGACGACAGTTCCGCCGTTACGGGAACGTCGATAGACGCCTTTGGGCCGACGCACCCGCTGTTCAGCGGACAGATGATGCGTTGAACGCACCCTGAGGCTCTCGCAGGGTCCGTCGTGTAACAGCGTGTAATACCCGGTACTCGGCCTGCGGCCTCGACCCCCTCGCCCTTGATGTATTTGGCCTCTCCCGCGTGGGGGAGAGGGGGACGTTTCCATACGTGCACCACTTTTTACAGGGTCGATCACGAATAACGTCATCGTGAACTAGATTCAGGATCCAGTGGTCATCCACATCGGCTGTAATTGATTGACCGCTGTTCACTGCATCGATGTATTTGCTTGATACTTCGGAATCTGGCAATCGAGCCGATCATGAATCACGTTCAGGATGACAGAGTGTGGACTGGTGAAACCGCGGGCGTACAACCGTACGCCCTACAACTGCGCCCACTACAGCGTGGTTGTGGATAGCGATCCACCCGGGAGCGGGAGAACCGCCACCTCAGCTTTTCTAGACCCCCGTCACTTCCTTCAGGAAGTCGTAGAACGCTTTCTTGCGTGGCGTGTTGATGCCCCAGTTGACCGGCAGGCACTGGTAGCCGTTTTCGTAGTCGCCGTAGAACGGCGTGCCGCCTGCGCCCTCTGCCGGGTCGAAGTAGCCCCAGCCGGCGTGTCGTGAGATCGCCGCCGTCAGGTTGTTCAGCGGCCGATCCAAGTGGTAGTGATCGTCCTCGTTGAACAGGATCGGCATCGCCGAATAGGTCGAGACGGCGCGAGTGTTGTCCACGAGCTTCGATACGTCGTTCGGGTCCACCAGCCCGTTGCCGTGCAGCAGGATGAAGTCGGACGACTCGACAGCTTCAGCGGACGCCGTGCTCCGTCGTGTCCAACTCGTGCTGACCAACAGTCGATCCCCGTCCTTCGTCACACCCTTCGCCAGATCGATCAGCTCGTGAATTCGGTCTTCGTGGAGAATTGGGTGCTCGTAAGTCGGGACGTTCACCTCATTGTTGATCTCGATCAGGACGTTCGTGTAGCCCTTCTCCAGCACCCACGCGCAGGCGTGCGTCACGGCGGCTTTAACGGCTCTGGTATCGGTCAGTCGCTCGTCCTGCCCCTGGTAGAACAGCCCGAGGATCACGACCATCCCGTTCTCGTCCTCCGCGTCGATCAACCTTGCCGCCCGGTCCATAAACGCCGACTTCAGCGAGCCATCGGCGTTGAACGCGCCTGAAATCCACGGTTGGGACTCTGTCTCGAGTAGCAAACCTTCCCAGATGTCCTCGTCGGCCGCGCCCGGGTGATCGGCGTGGATGCGCTCCCGCAGCTCCTTCAGGTGCTCCGGCTCACGGCGGTAGTAGCCGAGAGGCGAGCTGTTCTGGAGGTTGAAGGGCAGGGCGTTGATGCCGTGCGCCGCGTACTCCGGCAGCATGGCGATCAACTCGTTGGTGTTGCGGTCTGCGTCCCATACGCCCGTGTCCGGGTACTTCCACAGGTCACGGGTGAGCGGGTTCTCGTCGTCGAATATCCCGCTTGCCATGCGACTGTTCATGAGCAGGCCCTCGATGCGCCAGCCCCGGTATTCCCGACCCGCGTATGTGATCTGACCGTTGATCAGCCAGTCTTCGCCGTCGATGGAGATTCGGGTCTTGCGCTCAGTCACAGGCGATGCCTGCCTTTCTAATGGTCAGTTGGACGGGAATCCCCTGAAAAGTGGATTCGTCGGAATCGGTCGGGCCGCTCTCTCTGGCCTGCCGCGGGGGCACGATATCCTACGGTGCCCTTAAGTGCATCCTTTCCCATCGACAAGACCCGAAGAAAGGCCGCCCGTTGCCGCTGGTTAAGACCGAGATCACCGTCGAACACAACGTATTGACCCCGATGCGGGATGGCACGATTTTGCGTGCCGACGTGTATCTGCCCGAGAAGGTGATCCCGATAGGCGCAATGGGCGCGACCAGCGAAAGTGGCGGCTTCCCGACCCTCGTGTGCCGGACGCCCTACGACAAGTCGCGCGAGCGAGACGCGGAGCGCTACCGGGGGCTGGCATCGAACGGATATGCCGTTGTGGTGCAGGACAAACGCGGACGCTGGGAGTCGGATGGTCTGTATCGGCCGATGTACGGGTCGCAGTTCGACGATGCCGAGGACGGTTACGACACCATCGAGTGGGCGGCAGCGCAGCCCTGGTCTAATGGCAAGATCGGGACATTTGGCTACTCATATCCGTCGTGGACGCAGTGGATGCTGGCGCCTCTCATGCCGCCGCACCTGGTGACGATGTTCGCCGGCGGGATGGGGCCGAAGACGACCGACTGGGAGATGGGCGGCGTGTTCCGACCGGGTCGGGCGCTTCAGTGGCTGCTCGGCCTGATCGCTCCCGATACACAGAAGTGGCTGGACGAGGCCCAGGGTCCGACGACGATCGACGATTACGACGCGATCACGCGCGTGGCGAACCGCGAAAAGTGGCTCTGGTTCCTGCCTTGGAGCGAGTTGCCGCTTGAGGCGGTCGGTGGTCTTCGCGAGAGCTTCCACGACTGGCTGCGCAACCATCACAAGGATCGGTTCGGATTTGTCGGCAACTTTTCGAAGATCGATCTCCCGGTGCATCACCGCACCGGTTGGTACGACCGATTGATCGCCACGACTGATATGTACGACCACATGATCAACGAGGCGCCGTCGGAGCACGCCCGCGCCAACCAGCGACTGTTTATCGGCCCGTACACGCACGCCAATGAGATGACGCGCGTGACCGGCGATATGGACTTCGGTCCGGACGCCGAGATCGACTGGGTTGAGCTTGCGACGCCGTGGTTCGATTACTGGCTCAAGGGCCAGCAAAACGGCGTGATGGACGGCGCTCCCGTCAACATCTTTGTGATGGGCGCGAACAGGTGGCGTCGTGAAGAGACGTGGCCGCCGTCGCGTGCCGTGGATACCGACTTCTTTTTGCACTCAAGCGGCGGAGCGAATACGCCGTCCGGCGATGGCGAGTTGTCTCTTGAGGGACCGGGGCTGGAAGGTCCGGATTCGTATGTGTACGATCCGCGCGACCCGGTGATGAGCCTGTACCTGGCGAACGGGCAGGACGGGCCTTTCGATCAGCGGATGAACGCGCATCGCCGGGACATTCTTGTGTATCAGACGGCGCCACTGGAACAGGCCATTGAGGTCACCGGGAACCCTGTTTTGCGATTGCATGCAGCGTCGGACGCCGTGGATACCGATTTCACGGTGAAACTGATCGACGTCCACCCGGACGGCACGGCGATCAACCTCTGCTACGGCTTCCAGCGCGCCCGGTTCCGCAACGGTCTCGATGAGCCGACCGAGCTGATGACGCCGGGTGAGGTGTACGAGTTTGACCTCAAGCTGCTGCCGACCAGCAACCTGTTCAAGATCGGGCATCGAATCCGCATCGACATCTCTTCGAGCGACTATCCGAACCACGACCGCAACCACAACACCGGCGCAGACGACTGGCAGGACGCGGAGCTGCGCCCGGCTCGCCAGGCGGTGTTCCACGACGCGACGCGACCGTCTCGTATTACCCTGCCCGTGATTGAGGGGTAGAGATGGAATACAGAACGCTTGGCCGGACTGACCTGAAGGTTTCGTTGCTCGGGTATGGGACCGGTGGGTCGCGGAAATTTGGGGCCGGAAATGGGACCTCGGCTGCCGACCGACAGGCATTTATACGAAAAGCGCTTGATCTCGGGGTCAACTTTTTTGACACAGCCGGCGGCTACGGCGAATCTGAGACTTATCTCGGGGAGACGCTGGCCGGGGTGCCTCGGGATTCGTACGTCCTGGAGACGAAGTGGGACGGCGGCGCGTTTCTCAAATCGGGCGGTATCGGACTTACAGAATCGGTTGAACGAAGCCTGGTGCGGATGCGGACGGACCACGTCGATGTTTTCCTGTTCCACATGATCGATGTGCCGGTTTACGAGATACACCGTGATCGGTTCTACCCGGAAGCGGCGAAATTAAAAGAACAGGGCAAGATCAGGCATATCGGGTTTACCCAGACCATCAAACGGGAGCCGAGGTTCGAGGGCGTGATGAAGGCGCTTGAGGGTGATCCCGAACTCTGGGATGTGGTGATGCTGAAGTACGGGATCATGAACCAGTGGGCCGCCAAAGCGGCTCTCCCTCTGGCGAAGAAGCACGACATCGGCATCGTGAACATGGCGGTAGTGCGGACGACGCTGACCAACCCGGATGCGATGCGTTCGCGCCTGGATGAGTGGCGCGTTGACGGGACGATTTCTCCGGACGCGCTAACAGGAGATCTGCCGTTTGACTGGTTGATAAACGGGGATGTGGCCTCTCTAGCAGAGGCGGCTTACAGGTTTGGCGCGGACGAGAATCCGATGAGTACCGTCCTGACCGGAACGTCAAACATTGCTCATCTAGAGGCAAATGTGGCTGCGCTGGATCGCGGACCTTTGGCTGGTGTGGACACGGCGAAACTGACCGAGCTGTTGGGAGAGAGCTGGTCGCCGGATTAGGCCGGTTGGACGTGAAACGGCCGATTTGCATCGGCCGGAGGGCGGATATTCATTCGCCCGTACGATACGTCGAAACGCTAGCTGTCATTCCGAAGTCGGCACGCGGTGATTGGCGTCCAGGCAGAGGGAGTGCATTGATGGAGTAACGGCCGGAAGATCCTTCGCCTCGGGCTCAGGATGACAGTCAATGTTGACGCCATTCATGATCCTGGATGTTTGAACACTCGACGGACGACCCCGGTTCATGGGATAGTCTGCCGCGGCGTTATAGTTGGCTCGGATATTTGACGAGTGACCTGTATTCGTTGGTATGGTTCTGAAAACAACTGATCATCCACGCCGAGCATCGGCTAATTCCAAGGAAATAGCAGTTTTGGGAACAATTCTGACCCTGCCGGTCAAGATCGTGATCTGGGCCGTCAAGAAAGTCGTCATCGGCATTCCGATCATGATCGCTAAATCGATCATGATGGCCATCCTCATGGTCCTGATCCCGCTCATCGTCGTGGCCGCTGCTATCTACTGGTTCGTAACGACCCAGCTCTGACCCCACAGATCGCAACTCCGAAGCAAACCAGCCGTCAGCCAGTGGAAAGGCATTTCCGGAACCCCATATGAAGATCACTGATATCACAGTCAACCAACTCGCCACCGGCCGAACGCTCGTCAGAGTTTTTACGGATGACGGTGTTATAGGAATCGCCGACGGAAGCCGGTCCGTGGCGATAACGCGCGCCTACCTGGACGAGGTGGTCAAGCCGCTTCTGGTTGGAGAAGACGCCCTGCAACCGACCCGGCACTGGGAGACCCTTTCGCTCGGCAACGGTGATCGAGCCACTCGACTTCCCCCGCAGATCGTTGGGTCTATCGATATCGCCCTGTGGGACATCATGGGCAAGGCGGCAGGCATGCCGCTATCCGCGTTGATGGGCGGCGCGGCCCGGCACGAGATCCCGCTCTACTGGAGCCAGGGCAACGGCTGGAAGAAGACGCCGGAACAGATGCTTCGTGACGTCCAGCGGGGCTACGAGCAAGGTTTCCGCTACTTCAAGGTGCGGATGGACTGGCGGGACTACCGGCAGGACGCCAACCCGGAGAACGACTTCGCGATCTTCAAGATGGCCCGTGAGTGGTTGCCGGACGAATGCCCGCTGGGGTTTGACGCCAACAATGCATACTCGGTCTCGACCGCCATCATGCAGGGCAAGCGACTCCAGGACCTCGGATGTTCCCATTTCGAGGAGCCGCTGCCACAGTACGACCTTCCGGGTTTGAAGCAGGTCGTGGATGCTCTGGATGTTCCGATTTCTACTGGTGAACAGGAGACATCTCGATGGCGTTTCCGGGACCTGATCGAACTGGCGAACCCGGATATTCTCCAGCCGGACATATTGAATGTCGGCGGGGTCTCAGAGGTGAAGCGGATTTACGAAATGGCGGTGATCCTGAACAAACCAGTTATGCCGCACAGCCCGGTCGCCGGGATTAACAGCGCAGCTTCTTTGCACGCCTACTCAACCGTCGGCAACGCGACTCGACCGCACGAGTTCTCGGACGAGTTCTCGGGCGATCTTGACCTGATTGCAGGTTTGTTCAAGGAGCCGATCATGCCGGTAGACGGGATGATTCACCTCCCGGACAGGCCGGGTCTTGGTCTTGAGCTGGACGAGGACGCGCTGGCGAAGGCGATAGTGGAGTAGGGGTAGATGGAGGCTCTGAGGCTCTTCGAACCCCTCACCCCGGCCCTCTCCAGTGAAGGCATAGGGGGCAAATTGAAGACCCTGGTACGGATCATAAAATGACCTCGAATATCCAGATCAGTGACGCCGCAAAAGAACTCCACCGGCGCTCGCTGGTCGTCGATACCCATATCGACACCATCACGCACCTGATGGCGCGTCACCCCGATTTTGGCGTGCGTCTTGAGGCCGGGCATGTCGACATCCCTCGTATGCGTGAGGGCGGTGTTGGCGCAGCGTTATTTGCGATCTGGTTGGACGACGACGTATACGACGAGCCCGGGTCGCTCAAATACGTATTACAGGGCATCGACCTCATGCGTCGCACCGTGGATGCGCACGCCGACACCCTGGAGATCGCTTACACCGGCAACGATGTCGAGCGCATCCATAACGATGGCCGTATCGCGGTGCTCTTGACCGTCGAAGGCGGTAATGCGATCTGCAGCGACCTCGCTGTTCTGCGGGAGCTGCACCGGGCCGGAATACGATCGATCACGCTCACCTGGCAGTACGCCACGCCCTGGTGCGATTCATGTAACGACGAGCCGCATGGCGGACTGACGGAACTCGGCCGTGACATCGTCAAAGAGATGGCCCAGATTGGTGTGCTGCCCGATGTCTCGCACATCTCGGACAGGGCCTTCTACGACGTGCTCGAAGCCGCTGACGCTCCGGTATTCGCCTCACACTCGTCCTGCCGCTCATTGCAGGACGCCAGATGCAACATGACGGACGACATGATCGTTTCACTGGGCCAGGCTGACGGCGTCATCAACATCGACTTCGCCTCGCCGTTCATCGGCGGGCCGGACCACCCGCCGTTTGTGCCCAAGCTCAATCCGGAGCGATCACAGTTCAGGGATCAGTTTGAGCGCATCCATCAACCGGATGGCAAGCCCGGTGCGCCCATGGACAGGCTGCTGGATCACTTCGATCTAGCCGTGAAGCTGGCAGGGGCCGACCACGTCGGTATCGGATCCGACTACGATGGCGTCTCCTCGGTGCCGATCGGCATGGACGACATAAGCCGATTGCCCAATCTCACGCACGGCCTGCTTGAACGCGGCCACAACGAAAACACCGTCACAAAGATGCTTGGCGCAAACAACCTGAGGCTGTTCAAACAGACCCTGCGTTAGTTGTCAAAATACAGAAATCGCAGAAAGTAATACATGTCCAAGATCACGTCCGTAAAAGCGATCCCGATGTCTGACCCGGTGCCCCTCGAGCGGCAGCACCGAAACGACCTTGGCACCAAGATCAAGAGCGACGCAACGCTCATCGTCGTGGAGACGGATGACGGCCTGAAGGGGCTTGGCGCATCGCTCGGCAACCCTGAGGTTGTGGCGGCGCTGGTCGAGTTCGACCTTGGCCCCTCGGTGATCGGCGAGGATCCTCTTTTCTCCGAACTGATCTGGGAGAAGATGTACAACGGATCCCGCTGGAAGCCCGCGCTTGAGCGAGGTAACTCGCAGCCGCAGGACGGTCGTCGCGGAGTGACCGTTGAGGCACTATCCGGGGTCGATCTGGCGGTGTGGGATGTGAAGGCGCAGATACTCGGCGTGCCGATCTACCAGGCGCTCGGAGCGGTCCGTGACAACGTACGCGGTTATGGCAGCGGCGGCTGGGCGCCGGGCGATGAGGCCGAGGCCGAGATGGCCGGGTACGCCGCAAAGGGATTTGACGCCGTGAAGATGCGGGTAGTTGGCGGCGATGGGTTTTCGTTCAAGAACGCCGAACGGCGGATCGCTGCGGCACGTCGAGGTATCGGCCCTGACGTGGAGTTGATGCTTGACGCCCACGGCGCATTTGCCGTCTCCACCGCAATCAAGCTGGCGAAGATGATGGAGGAGTACGACGTGGCGTGGTTTGAGGAGCCGATCTCCCCGGACGACCACGCCGGTCTCGGGTACGTCCGACGTGCGACCACGACGCCGATCGCCACCGGAGAGCGCGAGTTCACACGGTTTGACTTTCAGTCGCTGTTCGACAACCAGGCCTGCGATATCGCTCAGCCGGACATCGCCCGCGCCGGCGGATACACAGAGATCAGGCGAATAAGCGCGCTGGCGTCGGCACGGGGTGTCCGAGTCGCGCCACATGCGTGGGGAATGGGCGTGCTTTTCGCCGCGAGCATCCACGTGGCGATGTCGACCCCGAACTGCCACATTCTCGAGGTCAGCCAGGGCTACATGCCGATGATGAATGAGCTATTCAACGAGGAGTACGACGTGCGCCCGGACGGCCGCGTGTACGCCCCGACAGCACCCGGACTGGGCTTCACGCTGCGGGACGATGCGCTGGAGCGTTTCAAGTACGTCCCAGGTCCAGAGTACGTGTTCTAGCAGGCGTGGCCTGAATTATATTTATGCTGAATCCGCGGGAATTGCCGAGGGAGTGGCTTCGCGCGTAACCATCACGAATCAGCCTTTTGTCATCCTGAGCCCGAGGCGAAGGATCTCCCGGCTAACTGTCCGTCTCGTCTGTGGTCCTCAAAACAGCCTTTGCCCGATTCCTGACGATCTTGAACTGCAGGCGCGGGCGGATATCAATCCGCCACTACGATGTGGATGTATGCCTAAAGAGCCTCTCCTGGTCGAGAGAGGGTTGAGGTGAGGGGTGGGCCGCCTGGAAAGCGGCATGACGCCAGCGGGCTTTCGGTCGATCAGGCTGTGATTGCGCAATCGGGCGGGACAAGCGCCACCCTACGGTGTGTTCGCAGGACGCCGTATCGCTAAACTGCCAGTGATGTCTCGTTTCGATCCTTTTGACGCCCTGTATATCGACCTGTATCAGCTGACGATGGCGCAGGCTTATCTGCGATCGGGCCACACCGCTGAGGCGACGTTTAGCCTGTTTGTCCGCAACCTGCCGCCCGATCGCGGATATTTGCTTTTCGCCGGGTTGGAGGATGTGCTCCGTTATCTGGAAAGGCTGAGATTCACCTCACAAGATCTCGACTATCTTCGGAGCACGGGTCAGTTCGGCGACTACTTCATCGAGTGCCTGGCCGGGTTCCGATTCACCGGTAGCGTGCGGGCGATGGACGAGGGAACGGCGTTCTTCGCCAACGAGCCGGTGATAGAGGTCACCGCACCGGTCATTGAGGGGCAGATTGTTGAGACCTTCCTGATCAACCAGGTGAACATGGCGTCGCTTTTCGCGACCAAGGCGGCCCGCGTGGTGAAGGCAGCCGGAGGGGCAGGTGTTGCGGACTTCGCTGCACGCCGCACTCACGGCACGGACGCCGGGAACAAGTTCGCCCGGTCGAGCTTCATCGGCGGGTTTGTTGGCACGAGCAATGTGGGAGCGGGCGCCCGTTACGGAATTCCGACCATCGGGACGATGGCGCACTCGTTCATAACGAGTTTTGATAGCGAACTTGCGGCCTTCAGGGCGTACGCAGACGCATTCCCGGATTCGACCACCTTGCTCGTGGACACCTACGACACGGTCAAAGGGGTAAAGGCTGCGATTACGGTCGCAAATGAGCTGGGTTCACGCGGTAGTCGACTGGTCGGAATAAGGCTCGATAGCGGCGATATGGACTCCCTGTCGCGAATCGCTCGTCAGATGCTGGATGATGCATCGCTGCACTACGTCCAGATCGTGACTTCTGGAGGGTTGGACGAGTTCTCCATCGAGGCGCTGGTGAACGGGGGCGCGCCGATCGGCGCGTACGGCGTCGGAACGTTGGCGGGCGTGTCGGCGGATGCTCCATGGTCAGACGCCGTGTACAAGCAGGTCACATACGATGGCCGACCGGTCGCCAAGTTCAGTCCCGGGAAGGCGACGTTCCCCGGCCCGAAGCAGGTGTGGCGATGTCTCGATGAGGGCGACGAGAGGGTTGCTCACGATCATTTGACGAGCGCCGATGCGGATTCGCCGGAATCAAATGCGATTACGTTATTGCATCAGGTGATGCGTGACGGTGCAGTTGTCGGAAAATTGCCATCACTCGGGCAGGTGAGGGATCGGGCACGTCTGGAGCTAGGACGGTTGCCGGAGTCTGTGCTGGATTTGTCGGGACCAGCGTCTATTCAGGTGAGCGTATCGGACGAGTTGCGTGCCCCCTCTCCCGGTCGGAAGAGGATTTAGGTGAGGGGGTTGTCGCTTGAAAAGCAGGAAGGGCCAAGCGCGTTTTCGCATGAACCCGGTCCTCCGAGAGCCCCAGGACACTTGCGCGTAGGGTTGTGTCGCTAACACCAAGTCCTGTTACCAGCGACTCACGGTCGCTCAGTGGTTGGTGCTTCAGGTGGAGTGGCCGTACAGGGCTGCGTTCACTTTGAGCCACTTGAACATCAGGAATTTCTTCAACTCAAGCGTCACACCGACTGCCTGGGAGACGAGGTTCTTGGCGACCAGAATTTCGGCGCCCTCGTGTCGCAAAAGTTCGTATAGCTTCAGGTTGGTCTTGCGGGCGTAGGTGTCGACCGACACCTTTGCGTGACCGCCTCAGCCGATGGTGGCGAGATAATCGAGGGCGATCGGCCGTCCGAGATCACGGATGTGATCTCTGGCTTCGTCCGTCATCAGGATCTGCAATGAAGATTCCTTATGAGCCGTAATCGTCGATGTCCGACCGTGCCGTTGCCGTTCATCAAATCTGATCCCAAATCCGCCAAATCGGCGCGCCGTTCCTACTTCCCGAACGCGCCCTCTGCACGCAGCGATGATACGCGTTCGTCGGAATAACCAAGCACCTCTGCCATCACCTCTTCGGTGTGCTGGCCGAGCGCAGGCCCCGGCGTCGGATGCTTGATCACGCCGTCCATCTTGATTGGCGAGCCAACCTGGCGAATCGTGCCGTATTTTGGATGTTCCACCTCCAGGATCAACTTTCGAGCCAGCACCTGCTGATCCTGAAGGGCCTCAGCGACCGAATTAACGGGTGCACATGGGACCGAACCGCGAAGCCGCTCTAGCCAATCAGCGGTGTCCCGCTTTGCGAACTCTTTTTCAAGTTCGGGGATGATCAGATCGCGATTCTCAAGACGGCCCGAGAAGTTGGAAAATCGAGGATCGGTCGCAAGCTCGGGCCGTCCCATCGCCACAACGAGATTCTCGTAGAACTTCTCCTTGGCGCAGAACACGACGATCCAGCCGTCACGTGTGCGGAAGTTCTGGGACGGGAGCAGTGACTGGTGGCTGGATGCGGCTTGCCGTGTGGGCTCCCAATCACGATTCATTGTCCACGAGGCGAAGTAGGACAGCATTGCGATGCCGGTGTCGAGCAGTGAGACATCCACGTTGCGGCCTATCCCCGTCCGCTGCGCGTCGAACAGCCCGATCATCAGGCCGAGCACCGAGGCGTAACCGCCCGCGAAGTCGATGATCGAGACGCCGCACTTGGCTGGAGGAGCGTCCGGCTCGCCCGTGATGGACATGTATCCGGCGTATGCCTGGATCAGGTGGTCGTACCCGGGCTCCGAAGCCCGCGGCCCTGTTGAGCCGAAGCCGGATAGCGAGCAGCAAACGACCTTCTCGTTGAACTTCCCGAGCGCTTTGTAATCGAGTCCAAGCTTTGCCGGCAGATCGCCGCGGAGGTTGTTGTAGACGCCGTCCGAGACTTTGACCAGATCGTGAAGTACGACCATCCCGGATTTAGTTCGCAGGTTCAGCGTGATCGATTTTTTGCCACGATTGAACGCCTGAAAATACAGGGAGTCCTGGTCCGATGCGAAGGGCGGAACGTATCGGGCGACATCGCCGCCAACACCCGGGTCTTCGATCTTGATGACCTCGGCGCCCATGTCGGACAACACGGTGGTGCCAAATGGGCCTGCGCCGAACTGTGAGATCGCAAGAATCCTGATGCCTTCTAACGGTGGACGAGTGGGCATTCCGGTCTCCTGATTTCAGCTTGTTGGGTGCAGGCGGGAGCGTGTGAGTTGAATGATGCGCCGTTTTTGCAGTGTGTAGTGCATCAGGTGGGTTGAAGGCGGCAACCGCACTGTCTGTCATTCAGAGCCCGATGCGAAGAAACTCCTGACCCGTATTCCTTCACGTTGGTATCTCGCGTAAAGACGGTTCAATACGGCGGTCGCGGCGGTTACGGGAATCGACTCCGGGATGGATAGTCAGCCGCCCATACGGTGTGGTGGCAGTAGACAGTGGCCGGGAGATTAGCGTCGTAGAGTGACACGGCCCTTCGAGAATCTCAGCGTGCTTGCGTTGTGGTGTGGGCGCATTGCCGTGCGTCCATACAGTGTTGGCCCGATACGAAACTTCTCCCTCATCCTTCCTCGGAAGGCCCCCCCCGTCTCTCACAAAGAGAGGTGTCAGCCTAACCCTCGCCAGCTTCTATCCCGATGCCTAGACCTGTGTTCTTCTCCGGCTCCCTCATCTCCAGCGCCTTTTTGGCGGCGAGACGGAACATCTCTATCGGCTGCGCCCCCGTGAACCAGAACCTATCGTCGATCAAGAATCCGGGTACCCCGGTTACGCCGAGTTGCATCGCCTCGTCGAACTGATCCTGAATAAGACGGTCGTACTCACGAGATTCCAGCTTCGGGAGAATGTCGCCCCAGTCCAGCCCGACGCTGGTCGCGATCACTTTCAGCACTTCAAAATCGCCAAGGTTTACGCCGTCTTCCCAGAACGCCTTGTACGCGGCGTGGTGGAACTCGCTAGCCTTGCCGAATCCCTTTGCGTATTCAGTCACCGCCTGTGCGTGGATTGTGTACGGGGTCAACTTTGCCCGCCGCATCACGATGCCTTCTTCCTCAGCCAGCGCGGCAATCCGCGGGCTTAACCCACCCTCTTCCTCGCCCGGGCGGGGTTCACGAATCTTGCCCTCGGGCGGTATCTCCGGATGGAGCATGAACGCCCGGTAATCGAACTCGATGTTGAATTCGTCGGCAAGTCTGTCGAGCCGTGCCAGCCCGATGTAGCACCAGGGTCATATGTAGTCATACCAGACGACAAATGTGATTGGCGCGTCGAGCGGCTTGAGTGGCGGTGGAGCTTGATCGAGAGACATTCGAAGTTCCTGAGGGCAATGGGCTGAAAATACTTACAGGTCGCCCTATTCTGCCAGACCCCCAGTGGGCGGCATTATTTGTATGGAGTGAGGGGACGAGAATCGTTGGCTCGCCGACCCCCATTGGGGGCGTTATTTGGCTGGCGTGGGGGACCGAGAGTCTTTAGCAGCTCGCCGTGGTCCTATCGGTATCCATTCGAGCCGCGTGCCTGAACTATTGCACTGAACTCGCCCGGGGTGCTGTCGGCCGACGGGCTGGTCTACGGTGCGCGACCTACAGCGTTCGGCTCGCCCAGTCCGTTATCGCACTACCTGCGTACAGGGCGATCAGACCCCCGACGGCAAGGCTGGGGCCGTACGGGATCAGGGTGCGACGTGCGCCGAGGCCTCGGGCAAGAAGTGCGCCTATGCCGACAACGCCGCCAATAAGTATCCCGAGATACAGGCCAAGAAGAAGAAGCTGTACCCCCGGCACGATGCCGAGAAGCGCAGAGAACTTCACGTCACCCCAACCCATGATGTCGCGCCCGATGCGATCTCCGACCCATGCGAACGGGAAGAAGACAGCCAGGCCGATCATTGCACCGAGGACGCCTTCCCAGATTGCGAGGTCTGATCGGAAGGGCAGTACCGCAAGAGCCACGATAAATGCCGGGTAGATTATGACGTCCGGCAGATAGAGGGTTTCAAGATCTACGAAGGCCAGCACCAGAAACACGGTGCCAAACGCTGCGACGGCGGCGAACTCTATCGGGCTATCGCCAAAGCGTGACCAGGCAAGCGCGAACAATAGCGCGGCCAAAGCTGTAACCACTACGCGACGTAACTGCACACGAAACGAAACCCCGTTGCGTAATGAAGGCGGTACCAGCCCCTCGATCGACGGCGTCCGCTCGATCGCGAGGTTGGAGATCGCTCCCACGAGCAGTCCAAATATGGTGATTGCGAGTAGCGCTGGCATTACTGCGGTGTCAGGGTTAAGCGGCCGGTCTGGCGTATACGTATCCGAAGCCGCGTCGTGTGATCACGAGTTCAGGCTTTTCCGGATTCAGTTCGATCTTGCGTCGCAGATGGCCAACGTGCCACTTCACCAGGTCTTCGCTGTCGTATTCGGGACCCCATACGCGTCGAAGAAGTTGCTGCGGTGGCACCGGTTCTCCGGCACGTTTCACTAACAGTGTGAGGATCTTGTACTCGGTAGGCGTGAGGTCTACCTCTACGCCGCGAACACGAACCGAAAAGCGCGTGAAATCTATCTCCACGCAACTGTCCGCGTAGCCTTCATCTGGTTCGACGATGGTTGACGGGCCGGCGTGCCGGAGTGTGACAGCGATACGGGCGGTCAGCTCCTCCATCGGCGTGTCTTTGACGACATAGTCATCAGCGCCGCGCTCGAAAGCGATAAGTTTCTCGCTGATATCGTGAAGGGCGCTGAAGATGATAATCGGGACGTCTGATATCGACCGGATGCTTGAGCACAGGTCAAGGCCGTTGACGCCGGGAAGCCTGATATCAAGCAGGACCAGTTCAGGCCTGAACGAGTACAGGCTGCGTAGCGTCTCGTTGCCGTCGTCGATGATCAACAACTCGCAACCGGCGTCCTCAAGCGCAGCCTCTATCGCGGTGCGTGTCACGTCGAAGTACGCAGCGATCTCGCCGGCGGCCTTTTCGTCATCCCGAACGATGTTCAGGATTGCTCGTCGCCGTGGTTCGGCAAGTGCGTTCAGTGCGGTGTCCATGCCGGTAGATAAGCAGATACTTACGTAAGTGTCGGCTTACCTATACGTGCCCGATCTAAAAACACCTCCTCAGATACCCGATCCCCTCTCGGCTGAACTTCCGTTACATTGGCAGCACATCGCTATCGCACCCGGGAGGTTACCGATGACCACGACCACGTATGCCTTCGATGAATTCGTCCACGACATGACGGTCCTTGTGGATGGCCAGCCGGATCAGGAACGGCTGTTCGATCTCGGCTCCTCTTACCTGGAGCGACTGATCAAAAACCCTGATGCGGTACCCGAGGAGTTCCGCGTACCGGCGGGTTCACGGGGCCGTTCAGCCAACCACGGCTCTTACATCCTTCATCGGGGAGAGGGGTTGGCGATCACCAGTGTCGTGTGGGGCCCGGGCGACCATATCTCAGCGCATGATCACAAGACCTGGGGCATGATCGGCGTCATGAACAACGGCATTACAGAGACGCGCTTCAATCGTAAAGACGACCGTAGCCGGGATGATTTCGCTGTGCTTGAGGTGGACCGTAAGACGCTTGTTCAGCCGGGCGAGGTTTCTTTGCTGATACCGGATGTGGACGAGATCCACCAGATGGACAACACCTCTGACCGGCCGACGGTGGAGATCCATGTCTACGGCAAGGATTTGAAGGGCCTTGAACGGTGCATGTACAACCTCGAGACCGGGGAAGTGAAGAACTTTTCGACTACGCGCTGGGACAACTGCTAACGGGCAGGCAACACCTGGTTTATTTTGGGGGTTAGTTAAATGCCGGGTGAGTGCACTGGAGAACAGCTTTCGGCGTTGCTGGACGGCACCGCGCCGTTCGCTCTGATAGATGTCCGGGAGCCGATGGAGTACAACGCCGCCCACATACCGGGCGCGAGCCTGATCCCGCGCCGCCGGCTTGAGTTCGAGGTGTCTCGGGCGCTGCCATATAAGGGAGTTCAGGTAGTGCTGTGTGACGAGAACGGTCGTAACGCGGAGCGCGCTGCTGACACACTCGTCCGGGGTGGGTATTCCAACGTGTCGGTCCTCAAAGGCGGCGTTAATCGCTGGGCGGCCGACGGTCGGCCAACGGAGTGGGGCGTAAACGTCCCGAGCAAGACGTTCGGTGAGGAGATCGAGCTGGAGCACGATGTGCCGACCATATCGGCGGACGAGCTACATGAGCGGATTGAGCGCGGCGACAAACTCGTAATCCTGGACACGCGGACGCCGGAAGAGTTTCAGCGCCTGTGCATACCCGGCGGTCGAAGTGTGCCCGGCGGCGAACTGGCGCTTCGGATCGCCGACATACGCGCCGAGGCGGGGGACGACGCGACGGTGATAGTGAACTGCGCCGGCCGGACGCGCAGCATCATTGGCACCCGACTCCTCCAGAGGATGGGGGTCGATGATCTGTACGGACTGGAGAACGGAACGGCTGGTTGGGGACTGGCTGGATATGAGCTTGAGGCGAACGCGGACCGGACGGATATGCCAGAACCATCCCCGGGGGGCGCATCCGAGGCCGAGAGTTTCGCACGCCGTGTGGCTGATGAAGACGGAGTGCAGCTCATCGATGTGGCGAAGCTGCGGGATCTGATGGGTCAGCGGGGTGAGGAGACGGTGTATCTGGTGGACGTTCGATTGCGGGACGAGTTCCGGGCGGGCCACATCTCCGGAAGCTCATGGATGCCCGGAGGGCAGGCGGTGCAGACGGCTGACGCCACGGCGGTGGTCCACAATGCGCCAATCGTATTC
The DNA here is from genome assembly GCA_046583455.1 of Dehalococcoidia bacterium. Lineage (GTDB taxonomy): Bacteria > Chloroflexota > Dehalococcoidia > Lucifugimonadales > Lucifugimonadaceae. The sequence continues at coordinate 23,039 of JAYGCG010000111.1, forward strand.
ATATGTGACGGAATCACACGGGCTGCGATTGCAGCGTCCTGGTATCGGCAGATGGGAAAGAGTGATGTGTACGCGCTGGATGGCGGCACAGCCGCATGGGCGAGCGCCGGGCTTGACCTGGCGGGCGACGGTGCGGAGTCGGAATCAGACGGAAACACCGCGCTCGGCCTTGATGCGGCGCGCTCCGGAAATCGTGAGATTTCGGCGGATGATCTGGCCTCTGACTCATCCCGCACAGTGCTATTTGTCGGGACGAGTGCGGAGTTTGCAGCTGGCCATGTACCGGGCGCTTTCTGGGTGTCTCGAGGGGTCCTGGAGGACGAGGCTGGTGCGGTGATTCCGGGTCTCAGCAAGCCTGTTGCTGTCACGTGTGAAGACGGAGGGGATGGAGCGGCGCTGGCTGCGGCGACGCTTTCGGAGATGGGTTACCGGGATGTCGTATGGCTCAAAGGTGGCATGGAGTCATGGCGCTCAGGGACTCGATCGGTAGAAAAGGGACTTACCCGGGTGATGTCGGCGCCAGTTGATGTGCTACCGGCCGGCACCAATCGCAGTTACGGAGACATGATCAACTACCTGCGCTGGGAGACGGCGCTGGTGGAGCAGTCGGAGCGGTAGGCCTCGTAGGAATGGAAACGTTCGCTTGCCCCTCACCCGGTGGGAGAGGGCTGGGGTGAGGTTTTCGACGGATCGGTATCTTTCTTATTGACGGCTCTATCGGTGAAGGTTCCTCGGCTACGCTCGGGATGACGCCGTGTATCCGGTCTCGAACAAAGTACGATGCCAGCACGTTACTGGTCGATTGGGACCGTGGATACTGTGCGGGCGGAGCGAGCGCCGCCCCTACATCGTGGACACTTGCCCCTGAAATTTTTTCGCCGCGATATCCACCAGAACGACCAGTTGTAGGACGCTCCATGCGAACGGGATGTACCCGCCGTACCCGAGGATCGGCATCTCGAATACCGGCACGTAGTCCAGCACCGGGATGTCGTACGTCCATTTCGGGAACGCCCAGAAGTTCCAGAACTCCCACAGCCCTCCACAGAGCAATCCCGCTCCGGCGATCACCGCGGCGCGTCGCCAGACGCCCTTAGACAGTTCCATGACGAGTGAACGCTCACCCGCAGCGATGACAAGCCCGTCAAACAGCAGGAACGGCGCGATCCAGACGAGCGGGTAAAAGATGTTGGGTGCGATCAGCGTGGCGGCTTCAGATGCGACCCCGGCCGCTACAAGCACAATGGCTAATCTGCTGAAGCCGCCGCGTCGGTCAGGAATTGAAACATGCTCTGGCAGTTCGTTTGTGAACCGTCCGATCATCGCCGTAGCCGCGACTAAAGCCGGAACCACCGTCGCAAACGAGATCGAGGCGAAGACTGCGTAGGCAAAGTCGTCGTACCGATCACGGCCGACGTACTCCCAGTTGGCGGTACGGCCGTTCACCGCCTCGAAGTACCACCAGAGGGGGATCGACACAGCGGCGAGCACGATGTGACGCCGTATGCCCGGGTAGTCGCCTGCGGCGCTCCACATGAGCAGTGCGGCGCCGGTCCAAAGCAGCGCGAAGGCGATCGGGTTCAGGTATCCGGTCGTTGTCCAGATGGCGATCCACCCGGGGATGAGCAGTAATAAACCGGCCGCGATTTGGGCGCTGAACATCCAACGATGTGGCGCCCGGGCGATCATGACTCCGTAGTACCCGAGTCGGATGATGATCCCGTAGGAGAACCGGCGGCAGCGATCCGTTTATCTATGGGTGGGTGTGAGTGAAAAACGATCTCCATCAACCGGTGAGGGCTGCGGTCCGCAAGGTTTTGATCGGCCAGTTTCTCCATTGCCCGTATGAAACTGTCGGGCTCATCGATAGCGTCCAGCGCAAACCGGTCCGCGGCGGCCTCACGCCATCGAGAGTAGGTGTTGATCAACGGAAGGGTGATCAACGACACGCCGATCAAGATGAGGGCAAGTGCCGGCATCCCCGCAAGGTCTCCGCGTCCCGTGAGATCGAGCGGACCATCGAGCCATCCGATCAAGAGGTGAATCGCGAGAAAACTGAGGAACGTGATCGGCGTCTGGACCAGTATGGCGTTTCTGATATCCCCGCTCACGTGGTGACCCAGTTCGTGAGCGAGCACCGCCTCGATCTCGTCCGGCTCATAGGTGTCCAGCATCGTGTCCGACACGATGACCCGGCGAGTGTTGCCCCATCCAACCACGGCGGCATTGGATCGCGTCGATTTTTCGGACAGGTTCCACACAGAGGCTCTTATGGTGCCTACGCCGACTCGGTCACAGAGTCCCAGGAGCCGGTCTCTGATCGGCCCATCTGGCAGCGGTTCGAATCTGTAAAAGAGCGGCATGAGCAGTACCGGGGCGAGGTTCGCTAGAAGCACAACGAAAACGGCCACACCGGCGCCTGCGATCAGCCACCAGGTGTCCGGAAACGCGTCGATCAGTCCGTATACCGCGGCAGCGCCTGCAATGCCAAACGCTAGTCCAAGCGCAAGCGACTTCATCCAGTCCTCGACCCAAGATCCGAAGAGCTGCACGGACGTTCCCGCTCTGCGTTCCAGGAAGAGGCTGTTGTAGACGTGAGGGAGGAAGGTAAGGATCTGAAGGGCGATGTAGAGGCCTATGAAGACGACGATCGCGCCTAAGGAGGGGTTCAATGTGAACTCTTCCGCCTGGTCTCGCAGCCATGTGTTCGCGGGAGTGAGCGTTACGGCCAGCAGCATTCCGATCGTCAGAAACAGGCTGACGAGAGACGCGATACGTTTGAACTTCCGGTAACGACGCGCTTCCGCCTCCGTGAGCGGCGGAAGCGTCAGAGGATCGTTGGCCGGGTCGTCTCCAAAGTCGTCCGGGGAATCGTCAGTAAGATCGCCTGATGGTTGTTCGTCCATGAGGCCCCGAATTATGGTGGTTCCCGGAGTTTGGAGCGCAGAGTACGTATGAGTGTGGCGCGAATAGGCCCCTGGATACAACCGTACCCGGGGGCCTATACAACAACGCGAACTTCGTAAGTGGACGATCCGTCTAAGCGGAACTAGTCGTCGTGATCATGCGGGAGCGACACGTATTTTGCGGTGGCGTTCGTTATCGTGATCGATCCGAATGGCGGGTCTCCGGTGACTCCCGGGGCATCCACTGTGACTGTCAAGTCACCGCTCATCTTCCTGAGCTCGCGGTCGCCTGCGATGACTTCACCGGGTTTCGCCTTGATCTTGAAAGTGCCGGTGTCCACGACCGACAGATCGATCGGAACGAAGACATTGGTCGCTGCGTATCCGTCCCCGTGTTTGGTGCAAGCTGCAACGCTGAGTTGAGGAGCGCCGAAGGAACTGAAACATGCGTAGGTAGCGGTACCGGCAATGCTCAACTTCGCGGTGCCAGTGGCGTTCCCTATGGAAAATTCGCCGCGTAATTTGCCCTCTAAAGATCCGTAATAACCTTCGAATCCTCCAAGGTCAAATGGTGCCGCCAACAACCTGAGAGTCGCACGGGAATCATGCAGGCTCAAGATCGTCTGGCCGTCTATTAAAGTGTCTGTTGCGTCGCAAGCACCGGGATCGCCAGACTCCACGCAACCAGGATGAATCGCGGTAAAGCCGCCTAGCACGCCCTCGTCTTTGGTTTTCACCACGATGCGATCAATGTGCCGGTTAGCACCACGGCCCTTATATTTCACCTTCACCTTGGTCGAAAAATCGGCTCTGGGATCGAATATCTGACCCGCCTCGATGCCAAGGACCGCGGCGGTCGCACCAAATTCGGCCTTCGACCTGCCGGCGTTTGCGTAAGCGACTGAGATAGTGCTCACCATGAGCACCATCACCGTGATAGCGATTACGAAAAACTTGCGTCTTGTCAATTTGTCCACCCCTTGAGCTCGCCCGACGCCCCGACTCGAATCAGGGCCGCTCCCCAGCAGCAGGCGTGCATCATCTTTTCGTGATTTCCTCTTGTTGCGTGCAGGTCCAGCCTCATGGCGCCGATGATCGCCAAGGGTGCACTGACGGGGATCGTAGCGCTCGGACCCAAGTTGGCGGGCGAGGACTACACAGAAGACGACATTTCCTTCCTGGCAACCGTGGCCGATCAGTCTGCGATGGTGATCGAAAACTCACGTATGTACGCAGTAGAGATGGAGCGCCTCGACGAGCTTGAGCGGTTGGACTCTCTCAAATCCAACCTGCTTCTCACCGTTTCGCACGAGCTAAAATCTCCGCTCACGGCGATCAAAACAGCAGCGGACCTGCTGGAAGCTACGGAACCGGAACCAGAGGTGCCGCCGGAGGAAGGGGCAAGGCCCAGCCCTCGCTCAAGGCTTTTCAGGACGCTGAAAAGTGGAGTTGATCGGCTTGAGCGTCTCACGCAGGAGTCGCTTGATTACGCAGCAATGCAGAGCGCCAACCCCGAACTGAACATGGTTTCCATGGACCTCGATGAAATCGTGGAGGAGGCGTCCGGACTACTAGGTCCGGCGATGCGTTCCAGGAATCAGGAATTCACCCTCAACGTCGCCGATGAAGCTTCACGGGTGACTGCCGACCCGACCAGAGTAGAACGCATCGTGACGAACCTGCTCAGTAACGCCCACAAGTTCACACCGGCAGGTGGCTCGATAACCGTGGACATCTACAGCGATGAAGGCTCCCGGTTTATACGAATTTCCGATACAGGAGAAGGCATACCGTCCGAAGAGCAGGAACTCGTGTTCTCGCCCTACTATCGCAGCGCCAACGCGGACGGTCGGCAACATGGCGGGACCGGACTCGGCTTGAGCATCGCCCGTTAGCTGGCGGAACTGCACGGTGGCTCGCTGAATCTCACCAGTAAATTAGGTGAGGGAAGCGTATTCACGCTTCGCCTGCCAATTGCCGCAGACGCTCCAGCTAACGCGCCGGAGCGTACCGACATGAGCGCGTCGTTTCGCACCGCCCAGTCGACAGTCGACTAACCCGTAATTCTTATTCGCCTCATTCCAGGGATGCGGCACGGCCTGTGAATCGACCTGTACGCAGTGTGTCCAGATCCGGTGATACGATTGCCGGTGTATTGGCGATCCAGGTCGATGAATTTCCCGCCTCAAGTGGAGACGTATGGGCAAGACGTACTGGCTGCTCTCCTCGACAGAAGAAAACTTCCAGGCCACGCGTGACCTGGGATTTAGCGTTCAGGGTGTAGACACGCGCCAACGCCGGAAGGCGGTGCGTATGGCTGAAGAGGATCGTATGATCTTCTATATCTCTGACCGGCGGGCGTTTGCGGCGTCTACGACTCTCACATCCAATCACTTTGAGGATCATGAGCGGATCTGGAAGTCGCACCGGGAGGCGGAAGATTTTCCGCATCGGGTCAAGATGCGAGCGGATGTGGTGGTTGAGGAAGAGAGGTGGGTTGACGCTTTGCAGATCGGCCCAAGACTTGAGTACGTTCGGAAGTGGCCGCCGGAGATGTGGCCGCTTGCACTTGTCGGCACACTTCACATCATCCCCCAGCGAGATTTCATGATGGTGGAGGAAGAGTTGAAGCGGGCGAATGTTGCCGCGAAACAGATCAGACGCCGCGGAAGGGGACGCCGCGGCGGGCGCGGACGACGCGCCCGCGACGACGGCTCAGATCAACAGACTGTGGCGACGCAGGACTAGGGCACGCAGAAGAAGCGGTAGATCTAAAAACCGCGCCGTACTGCCGAAGTAGGTCCCGGCAGACTCAGAGCCAGAGGCAGCGACTCTAATACCCGAACGCCAACCATATACACGCCCGTACGGGCAACTGAAATGCCACCCAGATAAAAGCCCCAATGTGGCCTAGTCGCGATAGCCGGACTCCGTGAGGCTGGACTTGATCGGGTCGTGTGGACCCTGGCCGAAGTTGTCATCGTACAGGTCCGCGAGCCTGGCATTCTCGTCGTCGGGAACCGCGGCAAGATCTGCCGCAGCGAGAAACTCTTCAAGCTGCTCCGTACTGGTCATCGTCGGCAACACTGACGCCACTATCTCAGGCTTCAACACGAACTGAAGTGCCACCTGAGCGACCGTTCCGTCGCTGCTCTCGAACAGGAACTGGATTTCATCCAGCTTGTTAAGGCCCTTCTCCAACCACTGCTTTTTCCGATAGGTTCGGTGATCGCTGGCGTCAAACTCTATCGGTGTGTCCCGCGTGTACGTCCCGTCGAGCAGCCCTGATGCGTGCGGCACACGGCTGACAACGCCGACGCCTTCTTCCGTTGCGACTTCTATGAACCTGCGTCCGGGTTCCTGCTCAAACACGTTGTAGATGATCTGTGCCGGGACGTGCCGTTTCTGGATCGTGAACTCACCCTCTTCCACCCACCCAATGTCCGGCCCAACGGCAATCCCGTAGGTCCGAATCTTTCCGGCTTTCACCAGTCCGTCCAACGTGTCGAACAGATCGTCAGATTCGATCGTGGACAGGCGGGCGTTATGGGCCTGGTAGAAGTCGATGTAGTCGGTGCCCAGCCGCTTGAGAGAGCGGTTGCAGGCCTCTACTACGAACTCCGGATCCCATTTTTGCGACCGTTCTTTATGGCCCTCTCGGGGCGCATCAAGGTCGTAACCGAACTTACTGCCTATCACGATCTGCTGCCGATGTGAGGAGAGTGCGTCTTTCATAATCTCTTCGCCGTAGCCCTCTCCGTACGTGTCGGCAGTGTCGAAGAATGTGACGCCCAGATCGAACGCCCTGTTTAGGAGAGCTTCGCCGGCCTCTTTGTCAACGGGTCCCCACCAGCCGGTGGAAACGCTCCATACGCCAAAGCCGATTGTTGATAGTTCGAGGTCAGTTCCGGCCAGGGTCCGGTATTTCAACGGTGGGCCTTTCTTGGCCTGTTCAGGCCTCTAACTCTTGGAAGGTGATGTAGATCCGTGCGTCAAATGGGAATCACGCGGTCGCTGTGGTGGCAGCGAGGGCGGCTTTTATTTCCGAAACCGTGCGCTCGTATTCAGTATCCGGGATGGCGGGGGTCATTTCGCCCAGCGGAACTTCGCTATCGAGGTCTACCCAGGAGGTGCACCCGCTGTATTCCGGGGTTACCGGCATGGTGACCGGCTCCTGGATTGAGTGGCAGCGAAGGAAAATGACGTGAAGCGGGTGCAACGGCTTCCAGTGAACACGTTTGAGCGCAAATCCCGGCGCCCATATGTGGAACGGCTCAAGTGCCGCTACTGATTCTGGATCTCCTGAGCCTGCGACCCCGAGTTCGATCACGTCCGTGACCTCTGCGTAAAGACTGAAAGTGACCTGGGACGAGTCGGGCTGATCTGCCTCATCGGTTAGCCATGACCGGTAGTCCGGTTTCAGCAGTTCCGCGTCTTGATGGAGGTAGCCGGGGAAGAACAGGAAACGGTCGTGTTCGATCTGGAAGTGCAGGTTCGGCTCCTGGATGCCACCTTTTCGCAGGATGATTATCTGCTCGCCGCGCGCAAGTGCTTCTATTGTGACGGCCCATTCTTTAAACGCTGTATTACACGCGTTCGGCATGATTCGAATCCCCCGGTTTCGTCGCCAACTAATGCTGCGAACGGATGGAATTATACGAGCGAGCCGTCGTGAGACGGAGCGGGAATCCGGGGAGAACGTTTCGTGAAAACGAAACGGACGGTCGTACTGGCTCGATTACAGAGCGGCCGAAACCTGATCAGCCCTCTGACCGAGCATCGTCATGACGTTGGCTGTCGTCACCTCCATAACCTCGGCGATGTCGATGCCCTTCAGCTCTGCCAGTTTCGCAGCGACGATCGGCACATCCTTCGGTTCCGTCCACTTCTCCCGCTTTCCCTTAAACGGCTGCGGGTAACAATCGGTCTCAAGGACGATCCACTCAAGCGGGAGTTTCTGTGCGACTTCCTGCAACTCCGGTAACCGTAACAGGGGCTTCGCCAGTGAGATGTAGCAGCCGAGATCCATCACAGCAGCGGCTTCTTCTTGGCTGCCCTGGAAGTAATGTGCCGCTCCGCCGAGTTCTGACACCCTTTCTTCTGTGAGTACCCGGATCATGTCGTCCGTGGCGAACCGCATGTGGAACACAACCGGAAGGCCGGCCTCATGCGCGATGCCGAGCTGGGCACGGAAAGCGCGCTCTTGAACGGCCCTGTCCGGAGAGTGATCCTGGTGATCCAACCCGACCTCGCTCATCATGATCACCCGTTCATCGGAGGCCATTTGGCGTAATTGATCAAGAGCAACGTTGTCCAGATCTTCGGTCAGATCCGAAGGGTGGACGCCCACGCCGGCGAACACGTTGTCGTACTCAGCCGCAAGCTCGATACACCGGCGAGTGCTTTCAACCGTAACGCCGGCCGCGATGATTGGACCAACCCCCACCGCACGTGCGCGCTCAAACATCCCTGGTAGTTCGTCTGGCTCGTATTGATCAATATGAGTATGAAGATCGACGAACAAGTCGTTTCCCCATTCCTTCTCGCCCGTATGCTACGTCTTGCGGACGACCATAGCGCTCACGTATTGCGTCAGATCCCAACTGGTTGAGGAGGCGACGCGCCGGTGCGCTCCGTACACTGATTGATAGCGACTAATCGTACCGCCTCCTTCACACAATAATTTGCCATCAACGACAGATTTACGCGCCGGGCCAAAGTGGCAGGTAGTAAGCGCGCCCGCATTATTACTGGTGCTGCTGGTGTTTTTGCTGGCAGCCGCCTGTAACTCTTCGGACGATTCATCGGGCGTGCAAGACTCGACGGCTACCGCAATTCCGGCCACGTCCACACCGGTCCTCTCCGACGCACCCGCTGCGACTCCAGAGGGCGATGTGAGTTCGACACCCGCCGCGACGGCGTCTCCGTCCATCAGCGCAACCCCGGCCCTCCCTCCCGCCGATATCGGCGGCGGAATCCTACGGTTCTCGGTTCCGGAATCGGGACCGCATTTCGATATACACCGCGAGGTATCGCCGGCCATTTCCACATGGGGAATCGGGCTGATTTACAATCGGCTGTTCAGAAATGCCGACGCCGGCTCCACTAGCCTTGTGGAGTGCGAAATCTGCGAGAGCTGGGAGTTTGTAGATTCGGAAAAATTGCGGATCACGCTTCGCTCAGATGTGATGTGGCAGAACATCGATCCGTTGAATGGACGCCAATTGGTGGCATCTGACGTGGTGTTCAGCCTGGAGCGCCAGCGTGGCCCCGGAAACCCTAACGGTGATCTACTGACCGGTATAGGCGACATAACTGCGATCGATGACCAAACTCTTGACCTGGAGCTTGTATCCGGCGGTCTTAACGCCGATCTTTTGCTGAACCTCGCGGACGGCCGGACCCGAATCGTTGCGCCGGAAGCGGTGGCTATTAATGGGGACCTGCTCCGCGGCCCAAACATCGGGAGCGGGCCATGGATCTGGATAAACACGACATCGCAAACGGCCACGTATGACCGCAACCCTGATTATTTCGAACGCGGCACTCCGGACATCGACGGTCTGCAGATTTCGTACATCCCACTAGCCAGCACAAGGAACGCCGCCTTTCGGGTCGGGCTGTTGGATTTCGTCGATGCTTCCGGTGAAGAAACGGCGAGGATGCTGAAAAATCTCCCCGGGGCTACGTCGAAGGCAATCGGTAGCCCTGGAACCGGGGCCGAAATCGCTTTCAACACGGGTAAATCGCCTTTCAACTCGCAGCTGTTCAGGCGGGCGGTGTTCAGGGCGCTGGACCCCTGGAGTGACATTGACGAGGTGTGGGCCGGAGAGGGTGTGGTGACGCTCGGGATTCCCGCTCCCCGTAGCGACTGGCTGCTCAGTGAAGATGCCATGCGGACCGGGTTTGCGGATGTAGACCGTGCGGCCGAGCTGCTGTCGGAGTCCGGCGTCGTGCCAACCGGGCCGATTGAGATAACGGTAGGGCAATTTGGGGATTCGTATTTGCTCCAGGCCCGGAAGGTTGCGGACGCGCTGGCGATACTGGGATTTGAGAGCACGATCCGTGAGGTGACGACTCGCAAATTCGCCGACGAGGTGTGGATTGGCGGTAACTACCAGGTGTTCGTGGGCGCTCAGGCCCCGGTGGACGGCGTCAGCGACGATCTGTTCTCGGTCCACCATTCAGAGGGCCTGTGGAACACTACGGGGTTCTCATCGGACGAACTGGACGGACTGATCGAACTTCAGGCAACCCAGTTGGACCCATCGGATCGTAGGCGAACGTTACTGGACACTCAGTTCCGGATTCTGGAAGGCGCTCACCGTTTTACCGTGGCGGCGCGGACAACTCACTGGATCGCCCAGGAATGGGTCGGTGGGTTCGACCCTGATCCGAGACGCGGCGAGAACGCTTGGCTGGCGCGACTGACCCTCGACGAGCACGAGGAGATTTAAGGACCGCCTGGGCAGACGCTTTGGCCCTTGCTCGTGGCTGAGGCGTCCAACTCTGAGAGTGCTGATTTCAAGTACCACGTCATATAGACATAAGCTGACCAATCACCCCTGTTGGGCCTTCCACTTCCTGAACTCGGCCGTGGTCTTCTCATCGGGCGGGTAGTACTTGCCCGGGGACAGACCTTCGGCGTCCAATCGGGCGCGGATCCACTCCTCAAGTTCGTCGTACTCGATCGCCTTTTTGGCGATATCGGCGGCCACCTCTCGCGGGATCACCACCACCCCATCGTCGTCCGCGTGCAGATAGTCACCCGGCTGCACAAGCACCCCGTCGACCGCCACAGTGCCGTTGGTCTCGAAGGGGAACCCGAAGGTCGTTCCCAGGTTCGACGTCTGGTCCAGCCCGAAGAAGGCGGGCCCGTAGTCCTTGACCACGTGCATGTCCCGGACGCCCCCGTCGCAGATCAGCCCCGCCACGCCACGCTGCTTGAGCCGGAGGAACTTCACGTCGCCGCCGATCGACATCCGCTTGTCCCGCATCGACTCCATAACGATCACGTCGCCCGGCCCGGCAGCTTCAAATGCGGCGTACTCGGGAGAGTCTTCGCCCGCAGGCTTCTTGGCCTCAACGTCAGCCCGGAACGGCACGAATCGCACGGTGACGGCACGGCCAACAAGCCGACGCCCCGGGGTGAGGTTCCTGATGTTAGGCATGTACATGTAGTTGGGGGCAAAGCCGTTTTTGGCGAGTACGTCCAGGACCGCTGTCGAGTTGATCGCCATAAGTCCGTCAATCAGGTCCTGGGTCAGTGCGGGGGCAGGCGTGGGAGGGTGATTAGCCATGCGGACTCCTCTTGGTCTAAGTCGGGTGGATTTGAATTGATGGATGGCGTGATGGGGCGCATTGCGGCGCGCCGGGAGGCCGGAATTATACGGTCGTGACACTCGCCCGCGCCGGGCTCAGCGGCCCGATGTCGTGCTCAGATTTGCCGTCGGCGATCAATCCAGCGATGGCGTCAGCGGTCACCGGGCCGTAGTGGATACCCTCGCCGGAGTGCCCGGTCGCCAGGTAGACATGGTCCCAGCCGGGGACGAGTCCAACGTACGCCCGTCCGTCCGCCGAGATGGGTCTCAGGCAGGCCGTCTGGCCGGAGATACGCGCCGTCTCGACCCGGCTTGATAGCCGGGCGGCTCTTAGCAACAACTCATCGCGCGCGCTGGCCGTAATCGACCGGTCGAACCCAACGTACTCTTTTGATGCGGCCACGATCGTGTCGCTCAGCCGTTTCGGGATGAGAGAACCACCGTCCTCAACGATATCCATCCCGATTTCTAACTCTGGCCCTTCGCCATCTTCAGGTGGAGCGAGATAAACAAGTTCCCCTCGCTGCGGCTTCACCGGGACCGGGTGTCCCAGCCACTCGGCAGCTGCCCCGGACCACGGACCCATCGCCAGGACCACCGCACCGCCGTGGACCTCTGTCCCGTCTTCCAATCGCACGCCGGTAGTCGAGTTGAGCAACCCGACCACCCTTCCAGACATCATGCGAGCGCCGTCAACTTCAGCTGCCTGGAGCGCCGACATGGTGAGGCGGTAAGAGTCGACCGTCGGTTCGTTGTCGCTCCTGAGCGCACCGATGATATTTGCCGTGATCCACGGGCTCATGGCACGCGCCTCATCGCCCGACAGCCACTCCATCAGCACGCCTTCAGAGGCGCGCTGTGACTGGAAAGATCGCAACTCTGCGATGCCGCCTTCCGTGACGGCGCAGCGCAAGTAAGGATCGGGCAGGTAGCCGTGGTCGATGCCGGTGATGCTCGGGAGCGTTTCGGCGAGTTCGGCATGCAGGCGCAGCGTGGCCGGGGATAGGGCGAGCATCGCCGGATCGTTCTCGTGGGAGTAGGGCGTGAGCCAGCCGGCCGACGTGCCGGACGCGCCGCTCGCTATTGCGTCGGCTTCAATAACAACCGAACTCAGGCCGCGTAACGACAGGTAGTAAGCAGTCAGGCAGCCGATGATCCCGCCGCCAACGATCACGACGTCTGCAGAGTGCGCGTTCATAATTCCTAACTCAGTCAGCGAACCAGTCCCAGAACTTTGACGCCTGAGATACGGACACCTCGATGTCCTCCTCGATCAGGTACCGCTCCGCCGCCAGCGCCTCACCCGCGGCCCGCACTCGCTCCAGGTACACGTCCTTTGATGCGTACCGCTCCTCGATAGATAGACGAGGGTCGCCAACCAATTCACGTTGCGCCTGGGTTGCTGCGAACGGCACCGTCCCGCCGGCAAACACCAGCAGTTGAGTCTCGCCGCCGACAGCCGGGTGCCGAAGCGTCCAGCCAGTCGTCGCTGCGATCGGCACGGCGACCTCGGGCAACGTCACCCCGGCGACCTCGTTGCCGTCGATGTCCACAGCGGACACGAGAGACCCGAACACCTTCCCTTCACGCGGCGGGAAGGTTGTCACCTGTTCCCGTGACTCCATCAGTCCGAAATCGCGTCGCTTTGGATCGGCGTGATGCCCGGGATAGTTGGCGCCCGGGATCTTGTTGAAAACAGTGGCCGGTTGACCTGTTGGAACTGCCGTGCCGTCGTCTATCCGCGGATGACGACTTGGAGGCGGCTCGACGCCATTCACGACCCAGGCGTCCATGTTGGCAAGGCAGGCACGCAGCAGCGGAGCGTAATCGATGATGTTTCGCAGGTTCTGGGACCGGTCCTGGCCTTCCTCACCTGCGGCCGCGACGTCCGTCGGCGGCCACATGCCGAGGCCGTGCTCTGTGCCGGTGAAGTGGTAGATGCGGATGTTAGTCCCGGGATCAACGTCGCGTGTGCCGTCCGGGTCGGTATGCAGTAGTGACGCGTCGCCGCGGTGATACTCGGCCGACGTGTTCGTGTAGAACACCTTGATGTTGCTGCTGCGCTCGTCCAGCCGGGCGTGGAGCGAACCGATCTCCTCCGTCTCCGGGTCGATCGTCTGGGCGCTGGCAAAGGGGAAGAGCTGGGTCAGCATGTTGTTGCGGTCTTTGGAATTCTGGCCAAACCGCTGATTGAATTCGCCCCTCATGCCGCCGGCCACGTTGGCGATCACGCCGTCCAGCGCTTCACGCCCGTCCTCGTCCAGGTTCAGATCGTTGTAAACGTAAGTTCGAAGGTAGCGCCCGGTCTGGGAACGCCCATACGCGTAAGCGTATTTCACCCCCGGGACCGGGGACTCCAGGGCTGGAGTCCCGTGTTTGATCCATGACGTGACATCCCGGAGGGCGGCGAAGCTCAGGCCGAGCACGCGAGCGCCGACCGTGTTGTAGATCACCTGGTAGAGACGGCCCTTCTGGAACATCGTTTCTGAACAGATGTAGTCGGGATCGGCGACGTAGTTGCCGTCATCGTCAATCCGGCCGAATCGCCACTCTTCCCGAGGGATCGGCTGAGGCTGTCCGTCCGGCTCGTCCCGCACCTCCATCGACGCTCCGGGTTCGTCCATGTCCGCGGCCGGGTAGGCGCGATGGCCCTTGTCCGAGAGCAGGAAGTTGTGGGTGTCGGTTGGCGACTGGAACTGGGAGTAGATGCGGCCGGTGATCGGGTTTCCGGCCGGGTCCACACCGTCCGGGCTGTCCAGAGTGAGAAGGGCCGGGTAGGGCGGCGCGTCTTTCTGCCAGCCGCAGGCCACGACGACGTAGCCGTGCCGCATGAGGTAACCATCGCCGGGATCGACCTCGACGTCGATTGGCGTGTTTGCATCGATATTCGGCCGTGTTGCCCGGTTGAAGTTGGGGAAGGCGACCCGATTCCCGCGGTTAACCACGTCCAGCACCATCTTGCCGCTGGCCTTGCTGCGGTCCACCGGCAGGATAATCGAAACATCCGCCGAGAACTCGACGCGCCCGTCTGCATTACGGGGCGCTAACCCCACGTCAGTGATGCGCTCGTTCGCCGAATGTTCGGGATCAATATCGAAGTGCAGTGTGCCGCGTAACTCTTCGTACGGACCGGCGTCTCCCCACGACTTTCCATCGGCAAGAGGACGGCTGAACTTCACATCGAAACGATTTACCGGCATTTAGCGTTCCTTATGTATGGGGCATGCACGTGCGGCTGAAATATCCGGCCACAGCCTACGCCTTCAGGAGAACTCAGGGGAATTACCTGCCGGATCTCTGTCCCCTATTGGGTATTGCGTGGATGCAGATGGGACCAATGTCTGTACGAGATACAACAAAACGGAGAGAACTGTTGCGGGCCGAGCACCGCCATACTGGTGTTGGCAGGCGTGCAATCGATGGGCGACAATTCGGGCATCACCAAATCAGCTAGGAAAGAAGATCGAAATGGCTGTAAAAATGGTATGCCGTGAATGCCTGCACACTCTCACCGTCACTGACCCGATGGCCCCACTTCCGATACACGCTCTCGGTCCATATCCTCACACCCTTTGCCCTGGGAACAACACGATCGGTTCGGAGGTGGATTCGCAAGACTGAAACAATCCCAGCGATTCCGTTCCACGTGTCACTAATTTCGGACGCCATTCCATCGTGGGAGCCGGATCGGGAGACGCGTAAATTAGGGTATGTGATGCGACAAAACTTCAAGATTGAGCAAATATCTGATTAACACCGCTACCCACCGTGACCGTTCGTGTAGTAGTCCCAGCGGTCTGCGGCGTGGGTGACTAGATCGTCGATGTCTTCGGTCAGGATGTAGCCCTCGTCTGCTACTGCTGTTGCTGCGTCTCCGATTTGCGATAGGTATGCGTCGCGTGACGAGTATCGCTCTTCTATTGAGGGGCGTGGGTCGCCTGCGGCTTCTCTCGCTGCCCGGGTTTTGGCGAAGGGGATTGTTGATCCCATAAATACAAAAAGCTGGCGTTCGCCGCCGTTGTCTGGATGACGCAGGTTCCAGCCGGTGTGCGTGGCCAGCGGAACCGTGACCTCGGGCATTCGAATTCCGGCGATTTCGTTGCCGTCTGCGTCCACCGCCGAGACCAGCGAACTGAACGCCTTCCCCGGAATTGCCGGGAGCGTGTGCGTCTGGTTCAGGTCCTTGTCGGCGCCGAAGTCGAGTCGACGGGGCAGAGCGTAACGGTCCGGGACATGTGCGCCCGGGATCCGGGCGAATATTGGCGCGAGCTCTTCCGGCGGCACTGCGGTGCCGTCGTCCAGGCGCGGGTGGCTGCTTACCGGTGCGGGCAAGCTCTCGGTGACCCAGCGGTCCAGATTCACAAGAGCGCCGCGCAGAGCAGGCGAGTAATCGATCTGATTCAGCGAGTTCTGACCGGCCTCGCCCATCATGTCGTTCCGGTCTGTCGGAGGCCACACGCCAAGACCGTGCTGCGTGCCGCCGAAGTGGTAGATCCGAACGTTCTCGCCGTGCTCAACGTCGCGCGTACCGTCCGGGTCCGTGTGCAGAAGCGAGGCGTCGCCGCGATGGTACTCCGCCGACGAGTTCGTGAAGAACACGCGGGTAGTGGAACCTCGGGCCTCGAAACGGCCCATTAACGACCCCGTTTCTTCCGTCTCCGGGTCGGTCTCCAGCCGGTCCGTGAACGGGAACATGTGGACCATCATGTTATTGCGATCCTTGGAGTTCTGGCCAAAACGCTGGTTGAACTCGCCCCGCATGCCGCCGGCTACGTTCGAGATGATGCCGTCCAGCGCCTCGCGACCCTCTTCGTCCTGGTTCAGGTCGTCGTATATGAAGGTCCGCATCAACCGGCCGGTCTGCGATATGCCGTACGAAAAGGCGTAGTCGATGTGCCCGGCCAGCGGGTTTTCATCATCTGCTGAACCGTGTTTGATCCAGCTCGTGCAGTCGCGAAGCGCCGCGAACCCGAGTCCGAGGACACGTGCTCCGGAGGTCGTGTAAGCGACCTGGTAGAGACGGCCCTTCTCAAACCCGCCGTCCAGCGAGACGTAGTTGGAGTCGGCGACGTAGTTGCCGTTATCGTCGATCCGACCGAATCGCCACCGATCACGGTTGATGGTCTCCGGCGGCAGGTCCGGCATGTCCCGAACCGTCAGGGTGGCGCTTTGTTCTTCCATATCGACCACCGAATAAGGCCGATGGTCGCGATCGGATAGCATCATGCTCGGCACGTCCACACCGCGCTGGAGCTGCGACCAGATGCGGCCCGTGATGGGCGAGCCGTCCGGGTTGGTGGCGTCCTGAGAGCGCATGCCGATCAGCCCCTCGAACGGCGGCAGGTCGTTCTGCCAGCCGCAGGAGATGATCGAGTAGCCATGACGCATCAGGAAGCCGTTACCGGGATCGATCTCAGGGTTGGGCTCTTCGGCATGGACACCGCCAAATAGCGGTCGGACGCCGAGGTTGAACATGGGTACAGACACCCGATTGCCGCGGTTCACAACGTCGAGCAGCATCCGGTTGTTCCCGCGTGACGGATCCAACGGCGCCACGATCGCCAGGTCTGATTCGAATTCGACCAGCCCGCCGACGTTCCGTGGGGCCAGCTTGATGTCTGCGATTCGCTCATTAGCCGGGTGCTCAGGATCCACGGCGAACTTGAGAATGCCCTTGATCTCTTCGTACGCGCCCACGTCGCCGAACTCACGACCATCGGCGATAGGTCTTCTGAGCGTGATCTTGAACCCGGTTACTGGCATTTGATGGTTCCTTGTTGTTTGTTATCTGGCGAGGATCCACGATAGGTGTTCTCCCTCACCCTGGCCCTCTCCCGCTGGGAGAAGGGATTCCATTTTGCCCCCTCCTAAATGGAGGTGGGGGTTAGGGGGTGGTTATTCCCACCTACTCCCCTCGTCCGTTCGTGAACCAGTCCCAGCGGATGCCTGCCTGCGTGACCACCCGTTCGATGTCTTCGCGCAGCATGTAGCGATCTGCGACCAGCTCCTCCGCCTTCTCCTGCACGAGTCCTAGGTACTGATCCTTTGACGTGTAGCGTTCTGCGATCGACGGCCGCCGATCGCCCGCCGCCGCCCGCTCTTCCGCGTTGCGGGCGAAGGGGAGCGTGGATCCACGTGGACCGCCGGTGAGGCCCATGATCTGATCAGGGGCGCCTACGTCCGGGTGGCGCAGGTTCCAGGGCGTCGAAGTCGCCAGCGGAACCGATACGTCCGGGTGCGTGATCCCGGCGACCTCGTTCCCATCTTCGTCCACGTCCGACACCAGTGACCCGTAAACCTCTGATGGGGTTGGCGGCAGATTGAGAGTGCGTTCCTGTTTCTCGTCGGCGCCAAAATCGAGTCGCACCGGCACAGGAACGTGCGCCGGGAACTTGACCGGAATCCCCTCAAACGCGCGCGCCAGCGAGGCCGCTGGAACGGCGGTGCCGTCATCCACACGCGGGTGCTTGCTCGGCGGCGGCGGCGTGTCGTCGGTGATCCATTCGTCCAATCGGACCAACAAAGCACGCATGAAGGGCGTGTAATCGACCGAGTTCAGCAGGTTCTGGCCGCGCATGCCGTCGACTGCTTGCGTGTCCGTCGGGGGCCATATGCCGGGGCCGTGCATGGTCGCCGAGAAGTGATAAGTCCGCGTCGAAGGGTGATCCTCGATATCCGTGCGTCCTGCCGGGTCGATGTGGATCAACGACGCGTCACCCCGCCAGTACTCGGCTCCGGTGTTGCTGAAGATGGTCCTGGTGTTGGCGCCGCGCTCCGTCATAAGATCCAGCACCCCGCCGGTTTCTTCAGTGACCGGGTCGGTGGAAGGAGAGGCAGTGAACGGGAACATCTGCGCGATCACGGACGGCAAGTCCTTGGATGGCTGCCCGAATCGCTGGTTGAACTCCCCACGCATGCCGCCGCCGACGTGCGGAAACACGCCCTCGAAAACATCACGGCCCTGCTCGTCCCGATTCAGGTCCATGTAAAGGTAGTGCCTCAGATACCGGGCACTCTGGGAGACACCGAAAGCAATGGCGTGGTCGATCTCGCCTGCCGTGGGATTGCCGTTTTCGGCCGACCCATACTTCAGGAACGACACGGCGTCCCGCATCGCAAGGTAGCCAAGACCGACGACCGGGGCGCCGATGGTGGTGTATGTGAGCTGGTACATCTTGCCCGGCTCGAACCCGTCGGCCATGTATACAAAGTTGGCGTCTTCGACCGGCACGCCGTGGTCTTCTAAGGCGAATCTCCACTGTTCACGCGGGATCACCCGCGGCTCAAGGTCCGGCTGGTCGCGAACGGTGAGCAGTGCATCCGGTTCAAGCGTGTCGGCCGCGGCATGAGGCGTGTGGAATCGGTCGGCCAGCCTCAAATGCCGTACACGGCTCATCGGTTGGAACTGTGAGAAGATCCGTCCCGTGATCGGCATCCCTCGATCGATCGCGTCTGGCGCGTACAGCTTCATACGCCCAGCCAGGCGGGGCGCATCCGGCGACCAGCCACACCAGACGGACGTATAGCCGTGCCGCATCAGGAAGCCGTTGCCGACCTCGGTCGGCGGATCCTCGCCCGCCACCACGGCTGCCGGTGTGGCGTTGTTGAAAGTGCCAAGCATGACCTTGTTGCCGCGGTTCAGGACGTCGTAGACGATCTTGCGACGCCCTTTGGAAGCATCAACGGGCCGCATGATGTGAACATCGGCTGCGAACTCAACCAGTCCATCGGCATTGCGTGGGGCGAGGTCGATATCGGTGATTCTTGAGTTGGCTTCGTGGGCCGGATCCACCGCGTAACGAAGGATCCCCACAACCTCCTCGTAACCCCCAACGTCGCCAAACTCCTGACCGTCGGCAAGGGGTCGACGGCTGGTGATCTCGAACTGCGTGACGGCCAAGTGGGGACTCCTCTAAATCAGGTGGATCAACGAATACGGCTGCCTGTGTGACGGCGCGAGTCTACTCCCGCGTCCCCTGAACACGCGGGGAACACGTTGGGAACACGAATGGTCACGTGGAAAGACGGATGTGGCGAAAGTGGATGGCCGTCGTATCATGCGCTCGGCCGGACTTAACTCGTAATCGGCCGAGAACAAAAAAAGCCGCTCGACACCAGATAAATGGAGCCAGAAATGCCCACAATGATGACCGGCAAAAAAGCGCTGCTGGAGATGCTCAAGGCCGAGGGAGTCGAATACATCTTCGGCAACCCGGGCACGAGCGAAGGGCCGATTATCGACGCTCTGGAAGACTATCCGGAGTTCAAGTACATCCTCGCACTACAAGAGGGAGTCGCCGTTGGGATGGGCGAGGCCTATGCACGTGCGACCGGACGCGCCGCATTCGTGAGCCTCCACATCGACAGTGGCCTGGCCAACGGCATCAGCCTGATGCAGGACGCTTTCACCACCGGCACGCCGATGGTCGTTGTCTCGGCGAACTACGACACGCGGAAGTTGGCGGAGCGCAAGACGGACCTCGCCGAGATGGTCCGGTCGGTCACAAAGTGGAGTGTCGAGCTTACCCACCCGGACCAGATCCCGAGCGTGATCCGGCGCGCCTTTAACGAGGCCAACACGCACCCCAGGGGCCCGGTCTATGTCGGGCTGACCTCCAACGCCCTGGACGGCGAGGCGGAGATGAACATCATCCCGTCCACCCAGGTCTATGACGCCGGCGGGCCGGACCCGGACGGTATAGCGCAGGCCGCCGATCTACTAACGGGCAGCGAGCGCGGCATCATGCTCATCGGCGACCGCGTTGGTGAAGCGGACGCGGTGCAGGAGGCGGTAGAGATCGCAGAACTGCTCGGCCTTCCCGTCTACCAGGCGCCAGGTGGCAACGTCGGGTTCCCGACGACGCATCCGCAGTTCATGGGTGCACTGGCGTTACGACGTTCAGAGCACCGCGAGGTCATTAGCCGGGCGGACGCCGTGCTAGCGGTCGGCGGGGATATCTTCTCCGACCTGTTCTACTTCACCGATGTTCAGCTTCAGGAGTCCACAAAGCTAATCCATATCGACTCACGACCGGGCGCGGTGGGACGGTCTGAACCAACAAATATCGGAATTCTGGCAAGCCCGAAACTGGCCCTCCCGACACTGAGCAAGGCGATCGCCGCCGGACTTAGCGATTCTCAGAAGATCGCGATAGATGATCGCAGGGCGGCTGTGGCGGATGCGCGCAAAGCAGAGCGGACTGCGTACGAGGCCGGGGTCGCGGAACTATGGGACAACGATCTCATGACGCCCGCCCGCATGATGTCTGCGCTTGCCGACGCGTTGCCGGACGATGCAGTCGTGCTGGACGACTCGGTCAGCTCGAAACAGGCGTTACGGCACTATATACAGGGGCAGAATCCTGGCGATCTGATCGGTGGACGAGGCGGAGCGATCGGCTGGGGCATCGGAGCAACGATGGGCGCCAAGTGTGCCAATCCGGATCGCCCGGTAATCGGCATCATCGGCGACGGTAGCTCAATGATGACAATTCAGGGACTGTGGACCGCAGCGAACGAGAACATCCCGTGCGTTTTCGTGATCTGCAACAACGGCATGTACCGCGTTCTCAAGGTCAACATGGACATCTACAAGAAGGATGTTCTCCAGGAAGAAGAGGCGGGAAGCAGTTACCTCTACATGGACTTCCCGACGCCGTTCGATGTGGCGGCCATCGCCAATAGCATGGGCGTCCACGGGGAGCGAATCACGAAGCCTGAGGAGATCAAGCCCGCGCTCGATCGGGCACTTGCGTCCGGCAAACCGGCCCTCCTGGACATGGTGATAGACGGGGCTCTTTAAAGGCCGGACAGACCGTTCCATGCGCCGAACCCGGCGGATGACGGCGAGACGGATTCAGATACTCGGCGGGAGTTGAGCCGGTAAGTCCACCGTAGCGCGGGCTCTTTCAGATTGACTCGGCATAAAGGCGCACGCGCTCGACGATCTGCATTGGGACAATTCGCGCGGTTACCTGGGGATTCGTCGTGACCTCGACGAGAAGCAGCGAATGCTCCCCGGGATCCTGGATACGGACTCCTGGGTTCTTGAGGGCGTGTACTACCGGTGGCTTGCTGATGCGTTCAATCAGGCCGATTTGATCGTGATCCTGACCCCGGGGACCTGGACCAGACAGGCGCGTATGGTACGTCGTTTCGCTCGCGGGAAACTGGGTATCGAGAACGGATAGGAGGAAGGGTTCAAGGGCCTCTGGGAGACTCTCAGGTGGAACCAGCGGTACGACCGTCACTATCTTCCAACTGCGCGTGATTTTATCGAAACGCTCGGCAAAAATTGGACCGACTGCCGGACGTACGCCGAAGTGCTGGAAGCTGTAGGGATCGATAAACCAAGGGGTACCACGGTGAAGCACCCGATCAGGTGTGCGTAAGACCGTGTTGCCCACATGCGTTCAGCTATTAATTTGCGGGTAAGACGGGCTTTACATGGTCCAACCCCGTCTTAGCGCGTAGTTTCTCTGGCGAATTGCCATACACCCGGGTGGGCAGTGAATGTTTGACTTGAATCTGTTGACCGGTTCTATGTGCGGGGAACTGATGAGGGCACCGCCGGTCACCTGCATTGAGGATTCACATGGCGTTTCTCTCGGACCCGGCACCGTCGATCCAGACATTCCCCGGCGCTGACATCGTCGCCGAAATTGGCAGGCTACTGTCGTCCACATCGGAAATCGGTGATGTCTATCCCCGATTTGCCGGACTGGTAGGAGAGCTGATCGAGTTCGACCGACTTAGCGTGTCGTCGATCGATTCGTCCACTGGACTCATGGAAATTCTCTACGTGGACGGCGTTTACCTCTCGGACAGAGACGCAGGTTTCGGTCACCAGCTTAACGGTACACTTGCCGGATCGATGATCGAAAACGGCCGGGTGGTGGCCATCGAAGGCGGCACCTCCATCGCAGATTGGCCAGGCATGAATGAGCTGACGGCCGCGGGTCTTCGGTCGGTGCTGGTGGCGTCACTGATGATCGAGGGCGAGCTCGTCGGCGTGATGATGATGGCCAAAAAGAACCCGGACGGATTTGCCGCAAGGGAACTAGCGCTGGCCGGCCAGGTCGCATCTCAGATCTCAGGCTCTGTAGCCGCCGAAATACGGCGTGATGGAATGTACAGGCAGTTGGCCGCCTAGCTCGGACTGATCGTGAGGCGATCACATGAGCCTCAACGGCGGCCAGCCACTGGCTAGTAGAACCAATCCGCAAGCGGTGGAGTGGGCACGTTGGACCACCTCGTCGGGTCTCCGTACAAATCGGTATCGGGGTGGTACTCCGCCCAGCCGTACCACTGCGTCACGAACGAAGTAACCCAGGTAAGTTGCCGTCCTTCCAGCGGGCCGCTTATTGCGCGTCCGCGGATGTCCCAGATCGAACCGGTGGCGGTGTCACGCACGACAAAAGATGCCCCGCTCACCCGTTCAAACTCCAGCACTTCGCCGTCGACGATTCGTGACCAGGCGAGACCTGACTGATAGGACAGGTCAGAGAGCACCACGATCTCAAGCCCGCCAACGACATCGTTGACCACGCCGTTGTCCTCGGCCACGAGATCGAATGGGAACGCGTGAAACTCATCCAGCGCCTCAACCCCGACGACCAGGCTGCTGGCCGGCAGCCGTGTGTCTGAGAACGAACCCGCGACCCCTACCTGCGCTGAAGGGGAGACCTCCCGATACTGTGACTCGAAGCCGGTGGATCGGTCCAGGATTTGCGTGTCAGGGTGAAGCCCGATCCACTCACCCCAGGTCATCTGCTGGAGCGGTATGAAGCTCATTCGCTCCCCGGCGAGTGGCCCATTAGCTGCATTGCCGTCCAGGTGATTCCAGACGGAGCCTGTCTGCCGGTCCAGCATTGTGAACACGCCGTCTTTGAGCCCGAGGACTTCAAATGTGTGCCACTCGCCGTTGATCACGGGGTCGAACCCGATCCCCGAATTGCAGAGAATTCAGTAGGTGACCAGCACCGGCCACCCGTCGATGTTGTCGTTCGCAATGTGGTGAAACCACATCATGCTCAACGGGTATGCCCGTGCTTCCCCACGCCAGTCGAGGCCGAGGACTAACGATTCGCTGGTCATGCTCTGAGCCGAGGAGGCGGGCACAAAGCGTGGCTGATCAAGAGGGACGAACTGTGTCGCTCGTCCAACATCGGCGTCCGGTGATCCGGGGCCATTGGGTGGATCGGGAGTTGACGTGGCGGCTGGTGGCGACGTGGGGATCGCTGTGGATGCTGGCGTGTTCGTTACTGTGAGACCAGCGGTTTGGGTTGGCGACGGCCCAGATTGCGCCGGTTCGGTTGTCGGCGAGACCGGACTGGTGCCTGGAGTCGAGGTGGTCAAACTCAGCGTGACCGTATCTACAGGATTCGCTGCATCTTGTGGTACCGGAGTTAAAGTCGCCGCAATCGCCCCGGTCGCCGGAGTTGCGGTGGCGCTCAAGGCGATCGTCGTGGCGGTTGGCGCGGGCGCGCCGGGTTTGGCGGCTCTGGCTGTGACGGACGGCGTGTCTGAAGGCGCTGCATCTTGAGGCGTGTCGGCATTGCACGCCATCAGCAGGGCTATCCCGCAGCCGATCAGCGAAAGGAAGAGTGGACGCCGAGCTCTCGATGCCATCCAGGAATGTTCTTCGATTACACCCCGGAGCTCAACGTGGCAGCCCTTATGGGTGGGGAGGTGAAATCTGCCTGAAATTTCAGGGATCTTACTCCGAAGGACCCGCCCGCTCCCCTTGCGGGAGGGATACGGACGGATCAACGATCCGCCCTCCGCGGCTAGCGCGTTACCCGTTAGGTGCGGTGGGCGCATCCGGGTCATCTGTGTAATGGTGGACGATGTCCGGGGCCGTCATGGTGATTCTGATCGACGGCTTATCGCCAATCGTCATGAGGTTGTGGGACGTGCCCCCGGGAACGAAAACAAGATCGCCCGGGCGGGCCGTCACTGGCTCCTGGTCCGAGATGCTGAACTCGATCTCGCCGGCGATGATCACCCACCACTTGTCCATATCCGGGTGCCAGTAGCGTCGATTCACCGTGCCCGGCAGCTCGTGTGTGATGAGTGCCCTGTTGCGGGAGTCCAGGACCGCCAGTTCCTTCCAGTTCGAATCTGTCCCGTGCTTTTCCAACAGTCCCTTCATGGACGTGTGAATAAGGTTCGGTGAAGACAGCCCGACATCCGCCCGAATGAGTCGGCTTGGCGGGACCCCCTTGATGTCGTGGTTGCTGTCCGGATGCGTGACGCCGAGGCGGATCGCCTGCTCGCCTTCAATCGGGCGAATATCGTGTGCGTATCCGGCCGGAGCGATCATGATGTCGCCCCACTCGGCGTCGATCGGCTCGTACTGCCCGATCTGGTACCGTGTCACGCCGTCCAGGATCACCCAGTACTCATTGAAGTCGGGATGGATGTGCGGGTCCGGAGGAGTTCCGGGAGGTCCTGAAATCCATACCACGCGATTGCGCCCATCTTCAATAGGAACCTCAGCCCAGCGGCTGCCCCCGGGATGTCGACCCATGATGTCTGCGTGGCGTGTGACCGTGAGGTTCTTCGTCTGGGCAGGGCTGGTCATCTCGGAATCCTCTCGTTCGGGCAGTTGCCGACTGGAGCATAGCTATGGGCGACATCTTAGCGCGCCGTAAGACCGGAACGCCAAGGAAATCCAGCGAAAGGGCAGCGCGCTTCGGTCCGGAATCGTGTTTAATTCGTCCTGCGAAACAGTTCCCTTGAACATCCCCTGGCACCACCAGGGAACGACGGTCATACGATTTCGGAGAAACGATGTACGAACTACGAAGGACTTACGTGACCCTGCCCGGCAAAGAGAGGCTCGTCGCCTCAAAGCTTCAGCGCATGGGCCAGATACTGGTCGACGCCGGGGTCCGGAACCCGTTTCGCGTGTCGTTCAATGGCGGCACCTGTCCGGGCGATAAACAACTGGTGCACATGACGTGGACGGCGGAAAAGATCGAGTCCACGTTCCGGGGTGGCAGGGAGAATCCCGCCGAGTACACGAAGATGATGTCGGTGCGAGACGAGCTGACGACCGATACATGGATCGAGTTCAGCGAGTTGATGAACGACGACAAACTAATCGACGCGTAGAGCGTCCGAACCCACAACCCAACAGACAAAAATCAGGAGCCAATATGTACGAACTACGCAGGACTTACGTGACGCTGCCCGGTAAAGAGAGGCTGGTCGCCTCGATCCTTCAGCGAGCCGGGAACATGCTGGTGGACGCGGGATTGCGTGAACCGTTCCACGTCTCGTTCAACGGCGGCACAACGCCGGGACAGAAGCAGCGCGTGCAGATGACGTGGACCGCCGAGAAGATCGAATCGCCGATGCGCGCCGGGAACCAGAACCCTGACGGTTACGGCGACTTTATCAAGCAGCGAGACGCGTACACGACCGACACCTGGCTCGAGATCAGTGAGCTGATGAACGATGACAAGTTGATGGATGCGTAGGGCGCTGCGCCATAACCCGTCATTTCCGACTACTCGGGAATGACGGTATCGTCACGGGCGCTCTCGCGGGGAAGGCATACCTGACCGCTATTTGCCGAACAGCCGCGCTCAGCTACAGTGACCCTCGCCGTAACAACCCGCACATGACAGGAACGCACATGCCCAGCCCCATCACCGATGCCGATCTTAAGGCCGCACTTCCAGACGTCACGTCGTCACAATCATTTGCCGGCCTTGACGGTCCAATCACGATCCATCGTGACGAGTGGGGCATTCCTCATGTAAAGGCAGAGTCAGAGCACGACGCGTTCTTTGGACAGGGGTTTGTGACCGCCCAAGACCGGCTGTGGCACATGGATTACGACCGTCACAAGGCGCTCGGTCGATGGGCGGAATGGGCCGGCCCACGGGCGCTAAAAGAGGACCGCTTGATGCGTCGGCTCAGCCTGGAGCGTGCCGCGAAAGCAGACCTGGCGGCGACCCGACCGGATGCGCAGGCGATGGTGGAGGCGTTGACGGAAGGCATCAACGCCTTTATCGCCACCACGAAATCACTCCCGATTGAGTACAAGCTTCTTGGCGACAAGCCGGACCGGTGGGAACCCTGGCACTCGTTTGCCGTGTACAAGGTGCGCAACATGCTCATGGGCACCTTTGACATGAAGCTTTGGCGCGCCCGAATCAGCAACGCACTCGGCCCGGAGCGCGCTGCCGCGTTGTTCCGCGGGTATCCGCTAAACCACCTCGTGACGACTCCCCCGGGGGTCGAGCACACGGGGGCGCGGTACGACCCGTATGAAGAGCTGGCCGAATCGTGGCAGATGCTTAACCAGATCGGCGAGATCGACAACGGCAGCAACGCCTGGGTCGTCAGTGGCAAGTGGACCGAATCAGGTCAGCCGCTCGTCGCCGGGGACTCACACCGCGGGCTGGACACGCCAAGCGTCTACTACCAGATACACCTGAGTTGCCCGGACTGGTCGGTATCCGGCTACTCCGTCCCCGGCGTCCCCGGGGCGCCGCACTTCAGCCACACAGAGCACGTCGGCTTCGGAATGACGCACGGCAACGCCGACTACCAGGACCTGTTCATCGAGCGTTTCCGTGAGGCGGCCGGAGGACTCGAGTACGAGTACCGGGGCGGATGGTACCCGGCGGATGTGCGCACCGAGGTTCTGAACTGCAAAGGCCACGAAGAACTCGCGATCGAGGTCGTGATTACCCGGCACGGGCGGATAGTCGCAGGCGATCCTCGAACGGGCATAGGACTCGCGTTCAGCCACACCGGGACGAACGGGCCGACCAAGTGGATGGACTCCGTTCTCGACATTCTGCGGGCCGGCGATGCGGACGAGCTGGAGCAGGCGGTCAAGGAGTGGACCGAGCCGGTCAACAACTACATGTATTGCGACACGAAGGGCAACTTCGGTTACCGGTTGAGGGGCCGAATCCCCATCCGTGACGTCGCCAACACATGGGCGCCGGTGGACGCTGCTTCAGGGTTGTACGAGTGGGAGCGGGAGATTCCGTGGGAGGAGTTGCCGCACATCCGTAACCCCGAAGTCGGGTACGCCGTGACCTGCAACCAGAAGGTGACGACGGACGAATACCCGTATCACATCAACCACTTCTTTGCGAACGAATGGCGGGTCCGGCGCATCACCGATCGGATCATGGCCGTGCCAAAAGGCGAGATGAACGTGGAGTCGATGGGCGCCATCCATAGCGATCGCATTTCGATCCCGGCGACGTGGGTCGCTCAACGGGTCGCAGCGCTTGATTTTGACGACGCTCGTGCTACTGAGGCTCAGGCTTTACTGGCGAACTGGGACGGCGAAATGGGACGCGATGACGTTGAGCCGCTCATCGCCGCAGAGGTTATGTCACAGATCCAGTGGGAGGTCGCCACCCACCTGTTCGGCCCGATGGTGGACGAGGTACTGGCCGGTAGCGGTCGTGGCGGCCCGTCCCACTGGGGCGAGCTGGTGTCGCACGTCTGGGAGAGTCTGAGGGCAGACGACGACGAGTTCCTCCCGGAGGACAGGACCTGGGACGAGATCATCTCGGACGCGCTGACGGGGGCGGTGGATGAGTTGACCGGCCTGCTCGGATCGGACATGTCGGAGTGGATCTGGGGCAAGGTCCACCACACGAAGCCGGTGCACCCCTTGTCGGTATCTTTTCCGGACACAAACGGCGTGCTCGACCCACCGGAGATCCCGATGGGCGGCGGTATCGACACGCCTCAGGCGGGCAGCTTCTCGCAGGGCAACAAGTACATCATTACCGGGCTATCGGTCAACCGGTACATCCACGATCCGTCAGACTGGAGCAAGTCAAAGTGGATCTCTCCGCTGGGCGCTTCCGGCCATCCGGGCAGCCCGCACTACGCAGACCAGGCGCCGATCTGGGGCGCAGTGGATTACGTTCCACAGCTCTGGGATTGGGACGAGATCAAGGCGCGTGCGGAGACGACGCAAGAGTTAACGCCAGGGTAGGCAGGCACGCCTGCACCTTATCCGGACGGGGCTTTTGTTCTTGTAGCTGCGGTTATCCCACAATACTCACCCAGAGGCTCTCGGAGGGTTGCTCGAGCGATAACAAGATCGTGGGGGACTGCTCCGCCCGCGGCCATCCCTCAACCAGCCAGAAATCTGGCACATTCTTCTCTGAATCGCCCCTACGCTCTGAGTGAGATGACGCCCGGACTCGTCCGAAACACCCTCGGGCGGAGCAAGCCCCGCCCCTACACGTTGTTCGAACCGATTTGAAGGACAAGCTACTCGTTTATCGAGAACGGCGGGTACTTGTCGGTTGTGAGGATGAACGCATACATCGAGAGGCGAGTCCCGTAGCGCAAGACGCCGACCTTGAAGTCAAACAGCCCCCTGGGTGCGCGCCCCGTAAACAGGATCGCGAACCACGTCAGTATGGACGCCAAAAACAACAGGCCGAAAAGAATGATCGCCAGGATGATGTGGGGAATCGCAAGCAGCCACTTCACGAGGGGTAGCCATCGGTTGAGGTCGTTCTGCACATCGGGATACTCGAAATCGAGATGTACGGATTGCTCATCATCCGTTGACGGGTACTCGTGCGTGATGAGGAAAATGTACGCCCAGAGGCGGGTAGTAAACCTGGTCATCGCCAGGTTCCAGTCGAACAACCACCGCGGATACTTTTCTCGAAACACGATCATCAATAGCGGACCCAGTATCTGTGTCCCGCCATTCTGGAGTGCGCCGACCGCAAAGGCGACGATGAGTATCGGGATAGAGATGATCAACCTGAAGAACACGGTGAGACGGTTTGGCGTCTCCGGGTAGTCGATGTTCAGTCGTAGCGGAAAGCCGGAAGATGTCATCGAAATATTCTCCTTGGAACGCTTGAGTTGTCCATTGGCACTTGCAGGCGGCCTCGGCCACTAGGCTCACACACACTGTCAAGCACCACCCCAGTGTCAGTCCGCGCCCTAATGCCAGTTCCTCTCGTCCTCCAGCATCCGAAGGTTGCGTTTCGGGTACTGGTCTCCGGCGTATTTTGCGAACTTGCTCTCGTCCAGCTCGATACCGATTCCCGGGTCGGTCGGCAGCTCCATGTAGCTTCCGGACGGCACGAGTGGCTTTACCGAGATGTCGTCGCAGATCTCCTGATTGTGAACGAAGTACTCGTAGATCAGGAAGTTCGGCATCACGGCAGACGCCTGCAACGCCGCCGCAAGCCCGACGGCGGTGCTGTTGTTGCCGTGCGGCGAGACGGCGATGTAGTGGGGTGCGGCCATGTCTGCGATCTGCACCATCTCAAGGATTCCGCCGCAGATGCAAATGTCAGGGTTAAGAATGTCCACGGCACGCTGATCGATCACATCCCGGAACTCTTCACGTGTGTATAGAGCTTCTCCGGTGACGATCGGGATGTCGGTCGCGTCACGGACCTCCTTGAGCGCGGGCACGTGCTCGGATGGGTTTGGTTCCTCGAACCAGTACGGTCGGTACCGCTCGATCATGTGGGCGAGTCGAATCGAGTTCATGGGGGCCAGACGCCTGTGGATCTCGATCAGAAGCTCAACCTTGCCGCCAACCGCATCACGCACTGCGCCGACAACCGCAGCGGCCTGCTCAAGGTTCTCGAAGTTCGGGTAGGCGCGCCACGGCCCTGATAGCGGGTCAAACTTGAGCGCAGTAAACCCTTTCTTCACCGTTTCCGTAGCAGCCAGCGCCCACTCTTCCAGCGTCTTCGCTCCACCATACCAGGCGTTTGCGTAGAGGCGAATCGCCGGCCTCACCGGTCCACCCAGAAGGTTGTAAACGGGTTGGTCGACCGCCTTTCCGACGATGTCCCACATGGCGATCTCGATACCGCTCAACGCGCACCACAGGTCCATGCCGCCACGCTTCGTCGCGAAGTCCTCGTACGCAACGTTCATCCAGTGCCGGATGTTGAAAGGATCACGGCCCTCCAGGTAGCGACCGAGTTGCTCGATGTGCGCGATCGCAGCCGTATCACGATCGATCTGCGTGTAAGCCTCGCCCCACCCGACGATGCCGTTGTCAGTGGTGAGCTTGACGAACAGCATGTTTTTGCCACGGGGCGGGTGAATCAAGAAGGTTTCGATATCGGTGATCTTCATCGGGTTTGATCTCTCCTCATCTGTTCACGGGCGTTCATGTGTTCTCGCCGGTGAACCACAGGCAGGTCGGCGAGCGCATTTTATGGCTTCCAGATAGTTGCTGCGATGTAACGCTCTCCATCAGGAGAATCGTTGTAGTAGTAGACGGTCACGACACACCCGTCGCTGCGTTGGACAGATCGTGGGTAGCCGACGTCGTGGTTGCCGCCGTCGTCACGTAGCACGATCTCCGTCCCCCACGATCCGCCGTCGTCGTCACTTAATACGGCATGAATCCCGGACGGCGCGTCACGGAAACCGTAGGTCAGGCAAATCCGACCATCGGACAGGCGGATCATAGCGGGTGGATTACCGCCGGTCCCTGTCTCGGGCGAGGGTGTGGAAATGTGACTCCACGTTATCCCGTTGTCGTCACTTCTCATCAGATCGATACAATCGCCGCCACCTGAAGCGTCCCTGGTCCGAATTGCGGTGATGATTCCGCCTCCGTCCAACCGAAGCGATGCCGGCATGATGTCAAACCCGGGAGGGCCAGGCCGCAACCATGAAACGAACTCAAAGGAACGACCACCGTCCACCGTCCTCGCGACAAATACGCGACCCTCTTCACCGTCCGGTTTTGTTGCCGTAAGAAACAGTGTGGCCTCCCCTCGACCATCCACCAGATAGTCGGTCCGTGCGGCGACACCAAGCTGGCCGAACATTGGCAGCGTGAACGGCCCATGCCAGCTCCGGCACCTGTCAGTGGACGTGTAGAACCAGGACTCGGCACCGGCCTTTAGACCGGTCCGTGCGCACAGCAATGCGAAGTCCAGATGAGTGAAATCGATGCCGCCCGGATGTGGAAGGGGAGCGCCGACGCGATCGGCCACCGGACCCTGTGGAACCTCCATGTGCTCGTCGGCGGAGATCCCCATATTCCCGGGTGCATGCAATGGGGCCTGGACGTTGTCCCACGTCAGCCCGCCGTCCAGACTTCTTGACTGCATGGCGATGAAGGGCTGCCCGGTGTCCCGGGCGTGAAACCCTCCCTTATCGTTGTGATAACCCAGTGTGAAGCCGGTGACGATCTCGTCTTCCCAGCTCCATATGCCGTAGTTGGCTGGCCACCCGGCATAGCGTCCGGGAACCCTGTAAACGGTGGCGTGTTTTATCTGCATATCGTGGTGCGCGCATCATATACCCGTGTCTTGCTGACATGATTTCCCGGGGTGGACTGAAAATGGAGCCAGAGCAGATTTAATACCACGCGAAAACTCGGACCACGCCGATATGAATGACGGACCTCTGAAACTGCCAAAGTTGCTCCTCGCTGAGATGATCACGCACGCGCTTGAGAGAGATCCTGAAGAATGCTGCGGCCTCCTGCTAGGACGTGGAAAAACTGTCACGCGGCTAAGGCGCATCAGGAATATCCATGAGAGCCGGGTCAACCGATTCAATATGGACCCACTTGACGTGATAGAAGCGGAGCGGGATGCAGATGGCGCGGGGGAGAAGATCGTGGCGATCTACCATTCCCATACTTACTCGCAGGGTTATCCGTCAGACACCGATGTCCGAAACGCCGTCGAAAGTGGCTGGCTTGATCCGTTCTACGTCCTTGTTTCACTGGTAGAGAAGACCAGGCCGGCGGTCAGGGCGTATCGAATATCAGACGATGGCGAAGTCGCCGAGCGGTTTATTCGTGT
Organism: Dehalococcoidia bacterium; assembly: GCA_046583455.1. Lineage (GTDB taxonomy): Bacteria > Chloroflexota > Dehalococcoidia > Lucifugimonadales > Lucifugimonadaceae. Next base: position 55,073 of record JAYGCG010000111.1, read on the forward strand.
GCTCGGAGCCGGCGGATACACATCCGGCACCACACGTCCCGGGCTCGTGAAGTAAATTCAACAAGTCAGAACATAGCCCTGAGCTACGCGAAATCCACTTCCCAGAACGAACTCTGCGTGAGGAATATCGATGAAGATGCGAAGGGCAGTTGTTAGCCCCTGGATTTTTGGAGTCCTAGGGGCTATATCGCTGCTGGCTGTGGCGTGCGGATCAAGTACCGCCGATGATTCCGAAGCCGCCCAGGCACAGCTTGCCGGGGGTTCCGAAGCTTCCGGAGTACTGGTCGCAGACCGAGACGCCGCGAACGCCGGGGATACCGGAGATGCCACCGTATGGCTTGGCGTTGAAACGGCGTCAATCCCGGAATTCCTTGCCGGATTCATCGGTCTTCCTGCGGGAGAGCGCGTCGCCTGGGTGACACCGGGCGGTCCCGCGGACGGTATCCTCGTTCTGGGCGACACAATCACGGCGATTGACGGAGTCACTATTGAGGCAGAAAACGGGCTGACCGCGATGGTGAGCACGAGGACCGCGGGAGATTCCGTGTCGCTATCGGTATTCCGGGGCGGCGAGAGCCTTGATCTTCAGATCACCCTGGGAGAGAAGGCCGCGCATGGCTCGGACGGAAGCCTTGCGGAGATTCAGAGCCTCGTCGATCGTGCGATCAGCGGCGAGCTGAGATTCCTGGATTCTGATGGAGGCGAGCACACCGTTTCATTTGCATCGGGCACGCTGTCCGGCGTCAATGCCGGGCGGGTGACGATCACTCGATCGGGGGGTGGACCGATGACGGTTACGCTCTCTCCCAACGTCTTTGTGTGGATAGACGGGGAGCCGGGGACGTTGGAGGACCTGGCAGATGCCACGGGTGAATCGGCAAAGATCGTCATGTTTGACGACACTGTATTGGCCGTGCTGGCTGGCGGGGTTATTCCGCCGATGCTGGATAGTCTTGAAGGGCTATTTGGCGCCGAGGGCGATGGCCTTCTTGAGAGCCTCGAACTGCTGGAAGGTTTCGGAGCGTTCGGGGATCTTCGAGGACTGTTCGAATTTGGTGAGTCAAGGTCCGGGGACGCAGGACTTTAAACCGAGGGCCGGGACACTAGCCCCGTTCACCCCGGCTAACCCCAGCTAGCCCCAGGTGTTGTGGCGGGCTTGAATCGTCTCCGCAAGCCGTTCGGAGCGTTCCATCTGGAAGGTCACCGCAGGAGACGGCCCTGGCGCAAATTGGGCACAGGTGTCGGTGGATATCGTGCCACCAAAGGTTTCGGTCCTGCTGTCGATGAGTTCGGTCAGCCTTCGCATCATGCGATCTTCAGCCTAGGGCTTCACGAAAAACGCGCCTGCGCCAAGTCCGAGCACATATTCCTGGTAAACGGGGTCATTCACGGCGGTCAGCATGCAGATGGGAATGTCTGACGTGCGCGGGTCCTGCTTCAAAATCTCAAGTGCTGCAGTCCCATCGACGATGGGCATGTTCACATCAAGGAAGATCGCATCCGGTGCGTGTTTCACGGCGAGTTCTAATGCTTCCGAGCCATCGCTTCCTTCAACCACATCATATCCGTGGTCTTCAAGCGTGGCCGTCAGCGCCAGCCGGAGGTCCGGCTCGTCGTCAATAATGAGAATTCTGGGCATTTTCCCGACTCCGTAGCTGTGGCACCGGAATCGCGTGTATCACCACGTGACATCCAGTTCACTTTGTAGCCCTCGACAGTCGAGTGTGCCGAACACGCCCCATTGCCCTCCCCAGAGCCGGGACATCTGTGCATTCGTAAGAACTGCAGTCCATTGTTGTGGGTGTTCACCCACCATGGTGATCCTCAAGGATCAGCATCGGCGCGCCGATCGGTTCACTCAGAGTTACGAGTCGGTGTTCTTCACGAAGCTCCGGGTAAGTTCGGCCGACGGCACACGAGCCAGTACTCCATGCTGTCGGCTAGCGCGAGCCAGCTGGCCTCAAGAATGTTTTCAGAAGAGCCTATGGTGCTCCATGTATCGTGTCCGTCAGACGACTCGATCACGACCCTTACGATGGCGCCTGTACCGGTTCCCTCGGCGACGACACGGACCTTGTAATCGGTCAGGCGGACGCATTCCAGGTCCGGGTAAGACTGGAGCAGCGCCTTGCGCATGGCGTGGTCCTGGGCGTTAACCGGCCCGTTGCCCTCGGCCGCCGTGTGCTGAATATCCTCACCAACCCGTATCTTCACGGTCGCTTCGGAGAGGATGCCGCCGGAATCGGTGAGGTCCGAGAAGCGTGCGGTCCGTCGGTTCTCGATCAAGACCATGAAGTCGATCAGTTCAAATGGCGCCTCGTAGTTTGGAAGATGTCGACGGATCAACAGCTCAAACGACGCGCTCGCGCCTTCAAATGAGAAACCGCGATTTTCAAGTTCCTTGAGTTCCTGGACGATCCCAAGGATATCGCTGTCGGTCAGTTCTTCCTCGAGACCCAGGTCACGGATACGGCGCAACACGTTCCCGCGTCCAGATAGTTCCGAGACGACCACCGCGTTTCGGTTCCCCACTGTGCCCGGCTCCACATGCTCATACGACCGTCGATGCTTGTTCACGGCCGCCGCATGAAGGCCGCCTTTATGTGCGAAGGCGCTGGCGCCGACGTACGGCTGGAAGGCGTGCGGGGACATGTTCAGTGTTTCGGCGATGAACAGGGAGGTGTCCGTCAGCGTGGCGAGCTGTTCGTCGGAGATGACATCGACGCCCATTTTTAGCTTCATGTTGGCGATGATGCTGGTCAGGTTGGCGTTGCCTGTGCGCTCGCCGTACCCATTTATGCAGCCCTGAATCTGGGTCGCTCCGGCCTGCCATGCGGCCATCGAAACGGCCACCGCGGTATCAGTGTCGTTGTGGGCGTGGATGCCGATGCGGACGCCCATTTCAGCGGCGTATTCGCAGGCTGCGGTCACGATCTCTGCGGCCTCGTGGGGCAGTGTTCCTCCGTTGGTGTCGCACAGTACGACCGTCTCTGCGCCCGCTTCAGTTGCGACGCGGAGGGTCTGTAGGGCGTAGTCGGCATCGAACTTGTAGCCGTCAAAGAAGTGTTCCGCGTCGTAGATGGCGCGGCGGCCCTGTGCGGTGAGGTGGGACACCGAGTCCGCGATCATGTGCAGGTTTTCTTCGACGGAAGTGCCGAGGATGTTGGTCACCTGCCACGCCGACGCCTTGCCGACGATGGTGACGATCGGCGTTTCCGCCCGTAGCAACGCTACGATAGCGCCGTCGTCCTCGACCTTGCCGCCGGCTCGACGGGTACTGCCGAAAGAGGCAAGCGATGCGTTCTTGAGGTCGAGGGATTGTGCGCGTTGGAAGAACTCGTCGTCCTTCGGGTTGGCGCCTGCGAATCCGCCTTCGATGAAGTGGACGCCTAGCGCATCTAGTCGTTCAGCGATCGCGAGCTTGTCGTCAACCGAGAGCGAGATGCCTTCTTGCTGTGTCCCGTCCCGGAGAATGGTGTCGTATATCTGTACCTGTTCGACCATTTGATTGCCTCTTGTTGGCATGACCAGCCGGGCCTGGTTACCGGCTGGACGCTCGAAATATTGACGGGCACAAAAATACCCGCCCCAATAAGGGACGGGCTAAAAATCAGGCCCGCGGTACCACCCTAATTCCCGCCCGGTTGTTGCCGGACGGGCCGCTTGGTAGAGGCACAGACATGCCTCCGTGATCGATAACGGGCCACGAACCCGTCTACGCCTACTTGGCTTCGGCCTATCTGCCGTTACGCCGTTCAGGTAGAAGCTACGGAGGGATGTTCATCCGGCCGGTCCTTGCCTGCTCACACCACGCCAGGCTCGCTCGAAGTCCCGGGACCGAACTACTCGTCTCCGTACAACGTGCAGACCATATTTTTATCGGCCTACAGCGCCACGCTAAGGATCAGGCTAGCACCGGTCTCGCCGCGCCGCAACGGATTTCGTAGAAAGCGTTAATTTGCGACGGAAGAGGGTGATTGGGATTGATGCCGACACAAAGGAAAATTCCCTGCGGCGGGCGCTATCAACGGCGATCCGCATCATCACCTCCTCGATCACTCCAAAGAACCGCCACGTATGGCACCATTCTGGTGTGACTTCAGCGCCTCCCGCACATACCGACGCCGAGTACCTGGACAATCTGACGCGCAAGATCTTTATATCAGGTTTTTCTGGCGATCCTGTAGCAACCCGATGGCCCCGTTTTCGCGAGGTTTTCTACGCCTTTGATCCGGGGATGGTCGCGGAGATGCCTGGTCTGCTAATTGACCATCTCCAGCAGGACCCCGGCATCATCAGGAACAAGCGCAAACTGCGTGCGACAGTCGCGAACGCCTCGGAATTCGTACGCATAGGTGAGGAGTTCGGCTCGTTTCACGACTACCTCCGCTCACTGGACGACCTGCCGTACGAGCAGCGGGCGCGGGAGATCGGCAAGCGCTTTGCATCGGTCGGACCAAACACGGTCTATTACTTTCTTGAAGATGCGGGTGAGCCGGTGCCTCCGGTGAAACCGGAAGGCGTCAAATCAAAAAAGAAGCGATTGGCAAAAAGGAGCCATGAACGTGCCAGATAACGGCCTGAAAATCGGCGTGAACCTGAGCGATGTCGCGGACACGGCGCGCCACGCGAAGCAATCCGAAGACTACGGTTTTGATTTCGTCGGCGCGGGCGAGCATGTTATGCGTGACGACCCCAGCGGGCCGACCCAGCTCGCCCTTTCCGCACTCGCCGTCGCCGCAGGCGCGACCGAACGCGTATCGCTTCTCAGTTCAATCGTCATCGCTCCGCTTCATCATCCCATATTGCTGGCTAAAGAGGCGGCCGTCGTGGACCTCGCCTCGGGCGGGCGGCTGATCCTGGGGATAGGCGTCGCAGGGGAGTTCCCGGCGGAGTTTGCAGCGATGGACATCCCGCTCAACCAGCGTGGCACGCGTACGGACGAGGCTATCGAAGTGGCACGCGCAATATGGGCCGGACCCGACGCAAGCCATCACGGCAAGCGCTTCAATTTCGATGGCTTCACCCTCTCACCACCTACGCACACCCCGGGCGGACCACCGATCTGGGTCGGTGGTCGAGGCGAACCGGCGATGGAACGTGCGGTACGCGCCGGCAACGGCTGGCTGCCGTATCTGTTCACTCCTTCTCAGTACGCGAGGGGCGCCGGACAGGTCAGGGAGATGCTTGAGAAGGTGGGGCGCGGCGACGAAGCCGACTTTGGTTACGGCCTTCACCTGATGACGGCGCTCGGCTCCACTCACGAGGAGGCGCTGGCTGCGGCGGCCAAGGGGCTGGCCGATGCGTATCGCTACTCCGGAAACTACGAAGACCTTGCTGAGCGGTACGTTCTACTCGGTCCTCCAGAGGAGGCCGCAGAACGTATCAACGAGTTCCGGGAAGCGGGCGCTGGACATATCCTGCTGAGCTGGGTAACGCCGTTCGACCAGATCGACGATCAGATCGCGATGGCTGGTGAGGGTTTGCTGCCGCTTTTGCGAGGCTGAAATGTCCTGCGGAACATCCGCAGGCAGGGAAAGTGACCTTTCAGGCCTGTGGGGCTATACCTAGAATGGCTTGAACAGGTGAACAAACTGGAAACTTTATCCGGGCCTGAAGATTGCGGCCCTTTCCGACGGGATGAACTTTGGCTGAAGATCAACGTGTTGACCTGGGACTTGTAGATTCGATTCAGGCCGAGACCATCGGCAAACCGGGACAACGGACCTTCAATATCACTGCGCGCAGTTCGCGAGGGCAGGCCATCGTCTGGATGGAAAAAGACCAGCTCCTACAACTTGCGCTGGCGATAGGCCAGCTCTCGGAAGATCAGAAACCGTCAGACCCTCCGGCTGCGTTTGTGCCGGAGTACGCCCACACCGGGGAGCCGGTGAATGTCGAATTCAAGGTCGGAGACATGCGCGTGCGATATGACACGTCCACCGACGTCTTTACGATGGAGGCGACGGACCCCGGCGACAGGGACGAAGATGACGGCCCAGAAGAAACACAGGCAGAGAGACAGGCGGAGGAACAAGTGGCGGTCCAGTTCAGCTTCAGACGCTCAGGCGCCAGGGTGCTGGCGGAAGATGGACAGAGGATCGTGGCTGCCGGCCGTCCCAGGTGCCCGTACTGCCACAGCCCGATAGAACCGGACGGACACATGTGTCCCAGGTCAAATGGACACAGCAGGACGGGAATCCCGGTGGAGTGAGCGCGCAGACGAGTGACTCCGTGATTGCGGGGATTTCGTTACTAGGATGACGCTGCAAGACGCCTTTAATTCAGACAGAGGTCCGGCTTTGGATGGCCGTTCTGAAGACGACATCCTGGAGCTATTACAGACGGCCGAGATCGCCGAAACCGGGCTGCACCCGGACGGCTCAAACTATGTGTTCATTGTGCGTTTTGAGACAGACCTCGGCGGGGACGTGCCTCTCCTGGGCGTGTACAAACCGCAGTCCGGAGAACGTCCTCTAAGGGACTTTCCGAGCGGGTTACATAAGCGCGAACGGGCGTCGTACCTCCTCTCTCGAATCCTGGGCTGGCCGGCGATCCCGCCGACGGTTATACGTGACGGGCCACACGGAGAGGGGAGCGTGCAGATGTTCATCCACGCCGATGCTGAAGAGACTTATTTCACGATGCGTGAAGAGCAAACCGAACTGTTCGAGCCGATCGCCGGTTTTGACATCATCGTCAACAACGCTGATCGCAAGGGTGGCGCTTGCCTGAAGGACGCGGACGGCAAGGTGTGGGCGATAGATCAGGGCCTTACGTTCAATCCGTTCGCACGCGTACGAACGGTTATGTTCGAGTTTTGCGGAAAACCGTTCAGCTCCGGGCTTGTAGATAGCATGAAACGGCTTCGACTTGGATTGGCCCCGGGGCCAATCCAGGATACGGAGCCTGATTCAGCGCTGCTGGTCGAGCTGAAATCGGTGCTGTCTGAGGGCGATATCGACGGGCTTCGAGATCGAATAGACACGATCCTGGAGGATCCGGTCTTTCCGATGTTGGACGAGTACTACAACGTCCCCTGGCCCCTGGTCTGACCTTTGCAGTTCCGTTAACCGGGGCTGCCCGCTGCGGCGAAGGGCAGTGCCACGACCTCGACAGGTCCGTTGTCGCTCTCCAATACGGTCCCGGGTTCGGTATGCGCTTTGCGGACGTATGCCATCGCGATCGGCCGGCCGAGCGATCGTGAAGTAACAGCGGACGTGACGTGTCCAACTTCCCGGTCATTGGCTTTTAATGACGAGTCGGCGGCCAGTGCGGCCCCTGACTCCGACACAAGCCCCACAAGTCGTCGCTGTAGCTTGTCGTACGTGTCCAATCGGGCGATCACTTCCTGCCCCATGTAACAGCCTTTGTCGAAATCGACGTAAGGCAGGAGCCCCGCTTCGAGCGGGTTTGCTTCGTCCGAAATCTCGCTGCTGCGGGCGGACAGACCCTGCTCCACTCGGAGCACGTCGAAGTCGTCCTCGCTCGTGGGAACGCCGCCGGCAGCCAGGAGTGCGTCCCACACCGTACTGGCCTGAGTCTTCTCGTTGATCAGCACCTCATATGACGCCAGGGACGGCCCCGAGATCGCCACGACTTCGACCTTAACCCCGCCGATCTCTGCCGAGATTACGCGATCCGGTTCGGGAAGGTTAATGCCCAGGTCCGATGCTTTCGGTCCTGAAATAGTTATCTGCGCCGACGCCCCGGTAGTAACGGCGAATTCGCAGTCCTCACCGAAGTTGTAGCGGTCCAGCCACTCAACGACCGAGTCTTCGGCGTCCGGTCCCGTCAGAAGCATGCTCTCGGTCGCAGATCGGCGTACCACGGTGATCAGTTCTAGCACGCGGCCGATCTCAGACGTGAGAACGGTGACCACAACATCGCCATCGGTCAACCCGACAGTTTCGTTGGTGGAAAAGCGATTTATCAGATCGAGTGCGTCGCCGCCGGTCGCTACCACGCGGCCCATGTGAGACCGATCAAGTATGGCGACGCCGGTGGAAAGCGCGTCGTACCCGGCGTCGAAGTTGTCGAGGCTCGAGGGCACGTTGTCTCCTAAGCGGAGAACGAGTCGCCGCAACCGCAGGTGCGGGTTGCGTTCGGGTTCGTGAACACGAACCCTTTGCCGTTCAATCCGTCAGAAAAGTCGAGCTCGGTCCCGGCGAGGAAGATGTAGCTCTTCTTCGGGACGTAAAGCTCAAGCTCGTGATGCACGATTATTTTGTCGTCATCCTGCGGGCCTTCGACGATGTCCAGTACGTATTCAAGACCAGAACAACCGCCGCCTTTTACGGCGACCTTCAGGCCGAATTTGTCCATACGGTCTCGGGCAGCGTACTGCTTAACTTTGGAAGCTGCCTTCTCGGTGATGTAGATCGTATTTGCAGGGATTGCTGGCTTGGAAGCGCTGACCAACTGGACCTCCGGGCGATGGGCGTCCCGGTTCAAGAGACCGGGTTCGGGCACATACTCGCGCAATATCGTTTACTTATTCTAGCTTTGCGCCGCGAACTGGTCAAAACGCGTGGTGTTTGGGGGCGTTGGTCATAGAATGTAAGGGCCGCGTACGGACCCATAGATATTGTGTCCGCACGCCCCGGCCCGCAACTGATAAACAGAACTGAGAACTCGCATTTGAGTCAGCAACTACCCAGGCCTCGCATAGTGGTCATTAACCACAGAGCGGCCAATATTCACAGCGTCAGCAAGGCGCTTGAGCTCTGCGGGGCCGATGTCGAGGTGACAGGTTCCGCAGAAGCCCTATTAAATGCCGACGGCGCATTGCTGCCCGGCGTCGGCGCTGCGGACGCGGCCATGCGCGCGCTCGGACAGTTAAACCTCATCGAGCCTATCCGTGAGTTTGCGCGATCCGGAAGGCCGCTGATGTCTGTGTGCCTGGGGATGCAACTCCTTTTCCCCGACTCAGACGAAGGTGAGTTGCCGGGCCTTGGTCTGATAGAGGGGCGAGTAGCCAGGTTCGACGTCGATCAACCGGTCGGCGACGGTCCGAGACTCAAGGTGCCCCACATGGGCTGGAACTCGGTGACCTTCGCGGCCGAAGACGCAGACAGGCACCCGGTATTCAGAGGAATACCGGACGGATCGTATTTTTACTTTGTCCACAGCTTCCACTGCCTGCCGTCAGATCCTGCCGATAGCGCCGCCACGACCGAGTACGGCGGTCCTGTTTGCGCCGCCGTGGTGAAGGGCGAGCTAATTGCCACCCAGTTCCACCCAGAGAAGAGCGCCGATCGCGGCCTCCAGATTTACACAAACTTTGTACGCCACGTAGCTGAGTTGGCCGCTGCACGGGTGGCCTGATTCTCACTTTAGTTTTCCAGAAGAGCGTCGTTTCATGGATGTGATCCCGGCGATCGACCTGAGAGGCGGCAAGTGCGTTCGCCTCCACCAGGGTGACTACGCTCGTGAAACCGTGTTCGATGACGACCCGTTGTCGGTGCTGCGGCGTTTTGAGGCCGCGGGTGCGACTCGCGTCAACATCGTTGACCTGGACGGAGCACGTGACGGCACGCGCACCAATGCCGGAGTGGTCGCAGACATGGCCGCCGCCGCGACGATCCCTCTACAGGTATCTGGCGGCATCAGGGATGCCCGCACCGCCGCCGAGCTGGTCGAGGACGGCGTTGCGCGTGTGGTGTTTGGAACCGCTGCGGTTGAGGCTCCGGACGAGGTCCGTGCCGCAATCGCCGAACTGGGAACCGAGCGTGTGGTCGTCGGGATAGACGCCCGCGACGGCGTTGTAGCCACACGTGGCTGGACCGCCTCCGCGGGTATCCGGGCGCTCGACATGGTGCGAAATATGACTGATCTGGGCGTTTCACGCATCCAGTACACAGATATAAACCGTGATGCCACCATGGCGCACCCCAACTTTGCCGCCGCGGCCGAGCTACTGGACAACACTACCTGTCGTATCCTTATAGCTGGTGGCATCTCCTCAATCGATGACCTTCTCAAGCTCAAAGAGCTCGGAGTCGATGGGGCGGTGCTTGGTCAGGCCATCTATACCGGCGCTGTGGATCTGGCGGAGGCCGTCTCCGTGATCCAGGCGCATTTCTGAACAATTAACAGAGACAGATACATTTATGCCGACAAAGTTCCCGGTTGAACGCGCTGACGTCCTGCTATCGAAATCGAGCCTCAGCGCCGTCGACCCGAATCTCCTCATTGCCGAGTTACCGCTCCGGACCGATATGACGATCGCGGACATCGGCTCAGGGCCGGGTTATTTCAGCGTGCCACTTGCCAAGTACCTGTACGACGGCAAGGTCTATGCCGTCGACGTGCAGCAGGGAATGCTGGACATCGTTGTCAAAGAAGCGGAAGCGGTAAGCGTGAACAACATCGAAACGGTGTTGTCCAAAGAAACTAAGATTCCGCTCGACGACGCGTGCGTCAACATCGCCCTGCTCTCCAACGTCCTGCACGAGGCATCATCTCCGCTACGTCTCATCCGTGACGTGGCGCGCATCGTCAAGAAGGGCGGATGGATCGCCATCATGGAGTGGAAGAAAGAAGAGACGAGTTCAGGGCCGCCGTTGAAAGAACGAATATCTATTAAGGACGTCGAAAAGTTGATCGAAAAGATCAATTTGCCAATCAAAGCCCGGCGCTACATCGGCAACTCCAGGTACCTGGTCCTGATTGAAAAGTAGGGCGAAATGCTTGCCCACCGCATCATCCCGTGCCTGGATATCGACAGCGGACGGGTCGTCAAAGGCGTCAGCTTCGTAAACCTGCGTGACGCCGGTGACCCCGCCGAGATGGCCCGTTTTTATAATGAAGCCGGCGCCGATGAGCTGGTATTTCTGGACATAACCGCCAGCTCTGATGACCGGAACACGATGGTGGACGTAGTTAGACGCGTCTCTTCAGAGGTGTTCATCCCGCTAACGGTCGGCGGTGGCATCAGGTCGGTCGAAGATGTTCGACGCATGCTGGAAGCGGGCGCCGACAAAGTTTCAATAAATACGGCCGCCATCAACCGGCCGGAACTGATCCGGGAAGCTTCCGCCGAATTCGGAGCACAGTGCATAGTTCTTGCCATCGACGCCAAGCGTGTCGATGCGCAGAGCGATGTCACTCTTGATGGTCGTCAGGACCTCGTCGCAGAATCTCCGTGGCGTGTGTTTACGCACGGCGGACGTATCCCAACCGCACTTGACGCCGTCAAGTGGGCGCTGCATGGAACGGAGCTGGGCGCCGGAGAGATTCTCATCACCAGCATGGATACCGATGGCCAGAAAGACGGATATGATCTGGAGCTTCTCCGGGCGATTTCGGACACGGTCAGCATCCCCGTGATCGCAAGCGGAGGCGCAGGAAATCTGGACCACTTGTACGACGCGCTCCACGAAGGACATTCGGACGCCGTTCTGGCTGCGAGCATCTTCCACTTCGGTGAATACACGGTGGCCGAGGCCAAACAGTACCTTTCCGACCGCGGCCTTCCCGTGCGTTTATCGACCCCTTCCGGGTAGATTTAAGCAACACACCGATGAATACCGGTGCACTCCGGTGGGCATCGTCCCCTTACGACCTGTAAAAGGATCCCAAATCCCAGCATGAAATCACTCCGGAAACCTGACGCCATCATGTTCGACGTGTACGACACGTTGTTCTTGAACGACACCAGCGCCTGGCAACGAGCATTCCAGCAGATAGCTGAAGAGCAGGGCCTGGATATCACCGGGGCAGACCTTTGGACGCGATGGAAGAAGTTCGAGGTTGGCTTCCGGAAGTGGCGCACGAATATGGAAGACCCCGAAAGCTCACCGCCGTTCAAGAGTTACGAAACGGCCTGGCGCGAGTGCTTTGAGAAGGTGTTTGAGCAGGACAAAATCCCCGGTAATGCCGTTAACGCCGCACGCCGGTCCGTCACACATATGGCGCACCGGGACCCGTTCCCCGAGACGGTGCACGCGCTCTCGGAACTAAGTAGCCGAGTGCCGCTGGGCGTTTTCTCGAACGCCGACGACGCGTTCCTCCGGCCGATGCTCGATGAGTACGGTCTGACCTCCAAATTCGAGATCATCGAGTCCTCAGAATCCGCCGCCGTCTACAAGCCGCACCCGGGCGCGTTCAAACACATGTTTGCGGCGATGGATGTCGCCCCGAGCAAGTCCTGGTACGTGGGCGATCATCTTTACGACGACATACGGGGTGGCTCGGAAGTCGGAGCGTCGGCGATCTGGATCAACAGAACCGATGCGAGGCGCGGCCCGGATGACGCCAAACCGGCCAAAGAGATAACCAGCCTGGTGGAACTTGTTGAGCTGTTCGACCGGGCTTAGCAGGCAGTGCCCGGATTATTTGGGATAGCGATCCGGCGAAATGGGCGCTTAGTCCGATACATTTAATCTGATATTTTCTTAACAAAAATCTCAAGCCCTGATAATCCAGGCTGCGCCTACAGAGGGAACACCACATGGCGGCGACTCTGACCTTTGATGACAGGGGCCTCATCCCGGCAATCGTCCAGGACGCTGGTGATGGTCGTGTGCTGACACTGGCCTACATGGACGCCGAAGCGCTGCGACGGACTATCGAAGGCCCGGACGTCTGGTTCTATAGCCGCAGCCGACAGGAGTTGTGGCACAAAGGCGAAACTTCAGGGAACTACCTGAAGGTCCGCTCCGTGTCGCTGGACTGCGATGGCGACGCCGTGGTTGTGCAGGCCGATCCGACCGGACCGGCCTGCCACACCGGTGAGGCCAGTTGCTTCCACACAGATCTGGACGGCGAAACGTTGGCGCAGGCGGACTCTGTAGAGCGGATCGGCCCCGGAGAGATCGCCCGACTCTTCGCCGTGATCGAGGACCGAAAGGCCAACCCGACCGAGAGCTCATACACGTCCGAGTTGTTCAGGGATGGCGTGGATCGGATCGCACAGAAAGTGGTCGAGGAGGCCGGCGAGACGGCCATCGCAGGGGTGCGCGGGGTCCACGAGAGGATCGCATCTGAAACAGCCGACTTGCTTTATCACACGCTGGTGTTGCTATCCGCGACCGAAGTGTCACCAGACGACGTTTGGACTGAGCTGCGTTCCCGCCGCCCCGGTCGGGGTTGAATTTGGGGGAGCAGAGCGACCAGTACGGCCGAATTATTCGACCGTACTCGCCCCGGAAGATGGCTCAGGGTCCGATGGGACTGACGTCTGCGTAGAGATAGTCTCACCGTTGTCCAGGGCTATGGCCGCTTGTATGGATGCGATAGCGACCTCACACTGGCCATCGTCAGGCTGCTTTGTGGTCATATTCTGGAGCAGCAGGCTGGGCCACGCCACGACCTTGACCCACCACCAGTCCGCGTGCCGTCCGTTGAAGCGGATGATCTCGTAACTGACGGCTGCGACCACCGGAATCAGCACGATCCGGGATGCAAAATGGATCCAAAGCGGATCCCGAGGGAAGAACATGAAGGCGACGATCGAGACCAGGACCACGGTCAGCAGGAACGCCGTTCCGCATCGTGAGTGAGCTGTCGGGTGAAGTCGCAACCCTTCCGTGGTCAACGGATCGCCGTTCTCATGGGCGTGGACGGCCATGTGTTCTGCGCCGTGATAGCCGTACAGGCGTTGAATGTCAGACATCCTGCCGATCAACCAGAGGTATCCGAGGAATAGCAGGATCCTGATCCCGCCTTCTCCGGCATTTGCTTCCCAGTCGTTCCAGCCGAACGACTCAAGGCCGCGTGAAAGGACCAGGGGAATGATGAAGAAAACTAAGATCGCGAGAGTGAGGGATATGGCGATCATTCCGCCAAGCGCCAGTCCTCCCAGCGTCTGTTCTTCCGCCGGTTCGCCGTCTTCCCCCTCCTCTTCTTGAGGGAGGGCGGCGTTCGCTGACACGGAGAGCGCCTTCATGCCAAGTGTCAGCGTTTCGGCGAGGGCAGCTATTCCGCGTAAGAATAGGATGCGACGCCAGCGGCTCAACCACAACTTACTCTGTGGGAGAGGTTGGACCATGATCTCGCCGTCGGGCTTGCGTACGGCAACGACGGCGTCGCTGGCCCCTCGGATCATGACGCCTTCGATAACGGCCTGTCCACCGTACAGCGCGCTTTTAGGAGGCGATTCGGCCATCGGTCGCGTCCTCCTGTTCTGTTCGCTGCTTCGTATATCGCTCATATGCAACGAGCCTGCACTTCATGTGCAGGCTCGCGCTATTCGTTTCTTGGTACCGGATGCGCCCGGAAACCTGTTCAGGAAACCAGGGTTAGTCGGCGTCAGCTTTGGTTTCGTCAGAGTCTCCGTCACCGGAGTCCTCATCCTCTGAGCTATCGGTATCTTCGGACTCGGCCTCATCTGCGACGTTAGCAGTCGGCGGCGCCTCACCGGCCAGCATCGAAGCCTGCGTTGCAGCCCTGGCTGCTTCGCGTTCGGCCTCTACTGCTGCCTCGGCCTCTGCTTCGGCTGCAGCTGAGCGTTCGGCCGTTTCTTCTGCCAGCTTCGCTGCTTCTTCCACACTTCCAAGGTTGAACCGTCGCATCAGGCGTTCGACACGACCCTCGGTGTCAACGATGCGCTGCTCACCCGTGTAGAACGGGTGGCAGTTACTGCACAGTTCTACGGTGATGCTGGTGGCCGTTGAGCCGGTGGTCCAGGTGTTGCCGCACGCACAGGTGACCTGTGTATCGGCGTGGTAATCGGGATGTATTTCTGTCTTCATATCTGGCGTTATCGCCCCGTGTTATCAGGAAAAGGTTAGGAGGTCGTTACCGCTACCGGGTAGACCGCCGCCCGCTTCCTCTTTTTTGTGTCGTGTTCGTAAGCAACCTGGCCGTCAATCAACGCGAACAGCGTGTGGTCTTTCCCAACGCCTACGTTCGTTCCGGGACGGATCGGTGTGCCTCTCTGGCGTACAAGAATCGTTCCGGCGGTTACATACTGACCACCGAACCGTTTTACGCCGAGTCGCTGTGAGTTTGAATCGCGGCCGTTGCGAGACGTGCCGCCACCCTTCTTATGTGCCATTAAATTCTCCTCCTCAGTGTGGAGGTTCTCTAACCCTCCCCCGAACATTAATCCGGGCTATCCCGATACTCACCGGGTGCGGGGTTACTTGATTGAGATGCCTTTTATCAGCAATGAGGTGTACGGCTGACGATGGCCCTTCTTTACGCGGGACCGTGTCTTGTTCTTGTACTTGAATACCGTAAGTTTCTCGCCGCGCCCGTGTTCCGCGATCTCCGCGGCTACTACGGCGTTTTTGACAACAGGGTTGCCGATCTGGGGCGATCCATCGAGTGAGGTCATCAGTACGTCGCTAAAATTGACGCTGTCGCCAATCTCGCCATCGAGCTTTTCGACGTTTACCGTGTCGCCTTCGCGAACCCGGTACTGCTTCCCACCCGTCTTTATGATTGCGTAATCAGTCATTACACCAGCCTAACCTTACAATCCTACGAGCGCGACCGGCCCCCGGTCAACGAATTCAGACATGCAAATGGTGTGGCTATTCGTAGGCCGTGGCATCCAATCCCCAGGCGCATAGCCCTGTCCCAGGGAGGAATACGATGCCGGAGACCGAACTGACCATGCTCGAAACCTCGCACGCCTACTTTAATGAATCGTGCGATCTTCTCGAACTAGATGAAGGACTGCGGCAGGTTCTGCTGAATCCGTGGCGAGAACTTTCGGTATCCGTCCCCATCAGGATGGACGACGGCAGCATCCGCGTGTTCAACGGTTTTCGAATCCAGCACAACGGAGTTCGCGGCCCATACAAGGGTGGCGTTCGTTTTGCCCCGGCGGCGGACGCGGATCACACAAATGCGCTCGCCATGCTGATGACATGGAAGACGGCGCTCGTGGATATCCCGTTCGGTGGCGCAAAGGGTGGCGTGCAGGTCAGGCCATCCGAGCTATCTAATAACGAGCTGAACCGGCTGACCCGACGTTATACATCGGCGATTTCCCACATCATCGGACCCAACCGGGATATCCCGGCTCCTGACATGGGCACAAACGCCCAGGTGATGGCGTGGATGATGGATGAATACGGCCAGTCGCATGGTTATGCGCCCGGCGCCGTGACCGGGAAACCGATCGAGCTCGGTGGTTCTTACGGCAGGGAGGCGGCGACGGGTCGCGGGGTTTGCGACGTGGCGGCGCTCGCCGCGTCCGATGCCGGTATCGAAATTCGCGGAGCAAGTGTCGCCATACAGGGATTCGGGAACGTGGGATCGTTTGCAGCCAGGCGTATGGAGGAGATCGGAGCGAAGGTAGTGGCGATCTCGGACGCCACCTACGCCCTGTACGACAAAAACGGTCTGGATATCGATCAGATCTTTGATCACGTCGTTAAAACGCGATCCCTGGAAGATTGTCCCTGGGGGGAGTCAATCACAAACGATCAGCTTCTGGAGCTGGACGTGGATATTCTGATTCCGGCCGCCATTGAAGGCGTAATCACCATGCAAAACGCCAGAGATATCAGGGCGAAAATGATCGTAGAAGCCGCAAATTCGCCCGTGACTTACGGTGCAAATACCATCCTTGAGGATCGCGGAATTACGGTGATACCGGACATCCTGGCCAACGCCGGCGGGGTGATCGTGTCCTACTTTGAATGGGCGCAGAACATACAACGTTTCCGTTGGACGCTTGAACGGGTCAACGATGAGCTGTACACGATCATCAGCGGCGCGTATCAGCGTGCTGCCGATATGGCGAAGGAACGCCAGATTACGCAACGGTCTGCGGCATACGCGGTCGCCGTTGGCACGGTGGCAAGGGCGACGGAGCTCCGCGGGTTTATTTAGACCGGGCCTCGAAAATCCGTCCAGGTTGAGCCCCGTCTAGTCCAGCTCGATCTTCCCGAATTTACCCGTGTAGTAGAGCAGGGGATCGCCGTCATTGGTCGTTAGCTGGACTGCTTCGCCGACGAATATGGTGTGATCGCCAGCGTCGTGTGCTGAGACAACTTTGCATGACATGGCAGCCAGCGCCCCGGCGATCACGGGCGGCCCTTCGTCGCGCTCCTCCAGCGGAACTTCCACGTCGCCGGTGCGGTCTGCTGCGTCGCGAACGTAGTACATGGCGATGTCTGCCTGATCCCTGCGCACGATGCTGATTCCAAACCAGCCGTCGTCACTTATGTACCGGTGCGTGTTACGGGATTTGTCCACACAAACGAGCGCCAGCGGCGGATCAAGGGAGACGGACAGGACGCCGTTCGCCGTCATGCCGTGGGTGCCACCGCCTGGTTCGGCTGAAGTGATTATCGTCACGCCGGTGGCAAATCGCCCCCAGGCGTCTCTGAACTCGGATTGTGTGACCGGATTTTCGCTGGCCAGCGTCGTCCTCCCCAGTTGTTTCGAGCGATGTTCGGCAAAAATTGCTGATTGTCGACTGAGACCGCGCCGCCGGATTATAGGGCGCGTTGACCAAAAAGGGGCTGGCTGGTTGCCGCCGCCTGAATCAGGCTTTGACGATCAGGCCGTCCCTCAACGCTATTTCGATCTGATCAGCGGATAACCCGGCTTCCATTGCCGTCTCAAGCGAGAACACTTGCTCCTCAAGCAGTCCCAGGAACGGGCCGAGTTCTTTGCTTCTTGTCCATTCGAAATCGTAGTCGTTGTACACGTCGTTTCCTGACACCGAGCACCACGGGGCCAGGATGAATCGATCATCCGAGTCAGGACGCGATCGGGGTGCATCCGGAAGTTCCCCCGTAATCGCATCAACATACCCGCGCTGCATCGCAGCAAACGAGAACTCCTGCGTCAGGTGCTTGCGAATCCCCTCAGGGTCCGTCATGCCCCGGGCGGCGGCAAGCGTCGCCTTTGCGGCTGCGTCAGCGCTGGCGTACGGAAAAATATGGACGTCTGGATGCTCCGGCAGATCGCGCAACGCGCCCACACCCGCAGCAACGACCGGCGTCCCGCATGCGAGCGATTCGTAAGAAACCAGGCTGAACGACTCGATGAAGTTTCCCGGGCAGAGCGTCACGTCCGCAAAACTGTACGCGTCGGCCGTTTCACCGCCGCTCCACCACGGCACAAACTCCAGCGATTCCATTACACCCTCCGTCAGAGCAAGCCGCACAGAGTTGTCGTAGAACTCACGCGTCTCGGTGGAACTGGCGGCGTCGATATGCTCCGGAACCAGAAGTCGGATCTTTCGGCCGGGCAGATCGCGAGCTATATCACGCGTTATCCCGATCGCCTCCGCGATCCCCTTGAGCGGGTCAGGGCGATGCGGCCACAGGAGGATAAGATCGCCGTCTGAACGCTCCCGGACACCTCGTGGAGTGACGCCGGGGCGGGGGCGGTACGTATCTAGATCGATGCCGTTCGGTATCACGACAACCGGCTCACCAGATCTTCCCGGGGTAGCGCCGGCCGTGGCATCGATACAGCGCTTCAGATAGTTGGACGGCACGATAGTCAAATCGGCGTCAAACGCGAACGCGGATATGAGAGCGGTCTCGTAGTGAAAATCGTGAAAGGATCGGACTACCCTGCGGCCTTCGGGGATCAAGTTTCGCTGGTAGAAGGTGTCAGCGTGGAGATAGACCGTCTCCGCCCATTCGAACACAGGGGCGATGACTTCAGCGCTCTGCAATATCTGGTAGGGCGGCACCTCCCACGGATCCGGGAAGTAGCCGGTTAATCGAAGAAGGGGCTCGACATTGATGCGGGGCGCTATCTCGAACCCGCCATCGTTTTCGGGCCGCCATGAGCAGATGACGCGTACCTCGGCGCCGGCGTCCGCAAGTCCACGTAACACGCCGTCCAGGATGCGCTGGGAGCCGCCGTGGACCGCCTCCGGGAGGATCGGTGCGATGGATACAACGGCGACACGCTCAAGCATGGGTATCGGTCATGCCGGGCCGCCAAAAAGGCGACCCGGCATGAGACCTAATCTTCTTCTTCGGTCTCCGGCGCATCGTCCTCGGGCGCCTCAGGCGCTGATTCGTCAGACGCTGTGTCTTCAGAACCTTCGACTAGTTCGCCAGTGACCGTTCCGTTTTGTGGCGCTTCTTCTTCCCCCGCAACGGCGATCTCTTCTTCGCTCAAGAGATCGGCCGGAGCCTCCCGTGTTTTCATGGCACGGATGGCGCTAACAGCATCGCCGGTATCCGGCACCGCCATTATCACGCCCTGAGTGATGCGACCGGTCTCCCGGACCTCGTTCAGGTGGACCCGTATGACCTGCGCCTTCTCCGTCAGGATGAGGACCGTGTCGTCCCCGTCGACCTCGCGGTCGACCACCTGGGCAGCGGCCACTCGACCGTTCTTGCGAGCGATCTTGAGGGTGATGAGCCCCTTGCCGCCGCGCTTCTGCTGGCGGTACCTACGCATCTCTGAAAGTTTTCCATAGCCGCGTCTGGTGACGACAAGCAGTGAGCCGGTCGGACTCACCACGTCAGCCGAGACGATCTTATCGTTTGGTTGCAGCGTCATACCCCGCATACCGCCCGCAGCACGCTGACGCGCCCGGATATCGGTACTCGGGAATCGGATCGCCATTCCTTGTTCAGACACCATGATGATGTCTTCCTCTGGAGTTGCGAGAACCACGGACTGTAACTCGTCACCCGGCTTCAGGTTGAAGGCGTTAAGCCCACCCTTCCGGATGTTCGAGATCTCGGGCAGGTGCATACGTTTGACCTGTCCGGCCACGGTCGCCATCACCAGGTACTTGTCTTCCCGGAGGTCAGACACCGTTACGACGGCGTTGACGCGCTCACGCGGCTCCAGGTTGATGATGTTCGCCACGGGAGTGCCGCGGGAAGTTCTGGACACGTCCGCGGCCAGCTCAAAGGCACGAATCGTGAAGACGCGACCGCGATCGGTGAACATCAAGAGGAAGTCGTGCGTATCCGCGACCCTGAGGTGCGGCGTAACGTCGTCCTCTTTCGTCATACGCTGGCCTTTGACGCCTTTACCGCCTCGGTGCTGCGCCCGGTAGGTGGCGAGGGGGATGCGCTTCAGGTAACCATTTGCGCTCAGCGTGATTACGACGGTCTCGTGCGGCTCGGTGTCCTCACGACGCCACTCGCCAAGCTCTTCCGGGTGAACGACCGTGCGGCGTTCGTCGGCGTGCCTACGCTTGAGGTCCAGCGTCTCCTTGCGGATAACGGCGTAGACCTTGTCCGGGTTGGCGAGAAGATCTTCCAGGTCGTTCACAAACGCGAGCAGTTCCTGGTACTCGTTCTCGATCTTTTCTCGTTCGAGGGCGGCCAGTCGGCGGAGCTGCATGTCCAGGATGGCCTGGGCCTGCACCTGCGACAGGTTGAACTGCGTCATCAGGCCGTTACGGGCCTCTTCAACATCCGAAGATGCACGTATCAGTGTGATCACTGCATCGAGGTTCTCAAGGGCGGTGCGCAGGCCTTCAAGGATGTGCAGACGGGCGCGAGCCTTGCGGAGATCGAACTCGGCCCGGCGTACGACGACCTCTCTTCGGAACTCAATGAAGTAGCGAAGCGCCTCTCTCAGGGTAAATACCCTGGGCATGCCCTCCACGATGGCAAGCATGTTCGCCGAGAAGCTGGTCCTCAACGAGGTGTGCTTGTACAGGACGTTGAGGATCACGCTAACGGACGCGCCGCGACGCAGATCAAGCACAATCCGCATGCCCTTGCGGTCTGATTCGTCCCGGACCTCAGAGACACCTTCAAGTGCCTTGCTCTTGATCAGGTCAGCGATTTTGGCGACCAGGGTGGATTTGTTGACCTGGAACGGGATCTCCGTAAACAGAAGACGCTGCCGGTTGTTCTTCTTGACCTCTTCGATCTCATGGGACGCCTGCATCATGATTCGACCGCGGCCGGTGGCGTAGGCGTTCCGGATACCTTCATTACCGTAGATGTGGGCGCCGGTCGGGAAGTCCGGACCCTTTACGAACTCCATCAGGTTATCCAGCGAGGCGTCGGGATGCCGGATCAGGTGTGCGATGGCGTCGCAGAGCTCGCCCACGTTGTGGGGCGGGATGTTGGTCGCCATGCCGACTGCGATACCAGCTGCGCCGTTGACGAGCAGGTTTGGGAGAATGGATGGAAGGACCATCGGTTCTTTTAGAGATGTATCGAAGTTGTCGGTCCAATCGACGGTCTCGCGGTCGATATCGCCCAGAAGCGTCATTGCGATGTGCGATAGCCGCGCCTCGGTATATCGCATAGCAGCCGGAGGGTCGCCGTCCACGCTGCCGAAGTTGCCCTGTCCGTCGACAAGCATCGCCCTCAAGGAGAACGGCTGTGCCATGCGGACCATGGCGTCATACACGGCCGTGTCGCCGTGCGGGTGGTACTTGCCAAGCACCTCGCCGGTTATGCGGGCGCTCTTCTTGTACGAGGACGTTGGGCGGATGCCCATGTCATACATGGCGTACAAGATGCGGCGCTGAACAGGCTTCAACCCGTCACGTATATCCGGCAATGCCCGGGAAACAATGACAGACATGGCGTAATCCAGATAGGAATTACGCATCTCGTCATTGATATTTATTGGGCGGACTTCACCGATGTCCTGACCTACCACAGCGGGTCTCCTGAATCGGGGGGAATGCGGGCCTCACACGGACGTCGTTGCCGCGGGAACGGCCTGCGTAAATCGGGGCGTGTTCCCCATAAAAATCGCACGATGCGCGGAACACGAATTAGACGTCTCTAATTTTACCTTTTTATACGCCCCCAGGCAAAGGTGGATGTCACCCATACGTTGTTCGTACTGGCAACGCCGCGCGCTCGCGCACACGCGAGGAGCTGGGGGTTTCCGGGGAAAATATGCGTACTGATTTCGGGCGACCCCGATATCAGCTGTTTAACCGTCCGTAGAACGCTCTATAAATGAGGCCAATATGTTGTCGAACCGGGTCGGCAAAAGATCCAGATGATGGAGTGGCCATGCGACGCCGATAACCCAGTGGTACCCGGGCATCTCAAGTGCCTCGATGGCTCCAGTTTCGATGTCGTAAGCGCTCGCCATGAGTCCCGGCGCTTTTTCTGCCTCGCGTATCGCAAACTCACCCGGCCCGGGCGTCGCCACCGGCCCACCCGCGCCGATGGTTGCCGCCACCTTGCCGCCAAGGGTGAGGAAGGTGCGCATCTTACCCAGCTCGACGATGCGACCCCTGCGCCCTGGGTGTTGACCGACGACGATAGCGTCCGACAGCCGGACCGGCGGCTTGCCCCCCAGGGCGACGTTCAGAGCGTGCATGCCCCATCCAACGCCGAGGACCGGGATATCCGCCTCCACAGCGGCCGGGAGGGCGGGCGGCGGTGATTCAGCCATAGCGCCAAATACCGACTCGCCGAAAACGAGCAGACCGCCGACATCCGGGGGCAGGTCGGCATCGGGCGCGAGTAGCCGCACCTCCGGGCCAACGTCACGAAGCACCCGGCCAAACACATCGGAGTCTTCGCCGGGCGCGGTGATGAACGCGGGCAGTTTCAACTCAGGCATCCGATAGACCCTTCTGAGACGGGTTCATACGGAAACGTTCCTGTGAGATCCATCGGCCTGAACGTCGGGGTACTCGCTGCTCTAGAACGGTATGTCCCACAGCGGGTACCAGTGTTCCGTGGAACGTTCGACAACCATGCCCTGTCGGCTCATCAACTTCGCAAGATCCAGTTCGGCCGGATGATCCCTTTCGTCGGTCCCCTTTGGAATGAACGGATAGAACGTTTTACGTTGATACGTGTAGAGCCAGTAGGCGGCAGATCCCGCGTAATGGGTACCCCACACGGCGGCGATCATGATGCTCGGGTCCGCCTCCATCGAGAGGGCATTTCCGATCGTGAAGACGGAGTTTGTGAGGTCCTCGAAATTGCCGTCCTCGAGGATCACCCACTGTGTTCCGTGTTCATCGATCTGGACATCGTGGGAGGTCTTTGTGGCGCCGGGACCTTCGTTAAGTACTCCGCGTAACTTACTCTCAAGGCCGTCTATGAACGGGTACTTGCCCTGCTCAGATGGCCGGAAAAGCACCCCAGCCCTGCGGCCGGGGAGTATCTCGCCGACCGACTGTAGCCTGGCCTCTGCGGTGATCACCGTCTTGATGGCGTCCCAGTCAGATTTGGGAGCGGAGGGTCCGCGCTTGAACAAAAATGCCATTTAATTCTCGAACCGTACGTCTTGTGGCAGGCCGCGCATTTCACTCTCCATCTGTCGTAATCGTGCGATTCGGTCTTCTATCAGTTGGTGTGTCGAGAACAGGCTCTGGACGGAATGGCCCCTGGGCGCCGGATATATCGCCAGCGCGCTGGCCGAAGTCATTTTACGCAGATCTTCCGCCGGTAACCGTGCAGTCACACTGCTGATCTTCTCCGGAGCGTCGGCCAGTATGCCGGGTTTCCGGTCAGAGGCCGGGAATCTTAGAATCTCCGGTAGTCAACGGTGTACAAAGTCGTTCACCACCGGCCGTCACATCTTGGAACGCTAAATTCTAAGCTAAGCCCGGATGTCCGGCCAATCGTAGAATCATGACATAGCCGTCCGACGGTACGATTCGCGTCCGTCGGAATAATTACGTTACACACATCAATACGAGAACGGTGACTAACAAGTTTGACAGTAACTCAAGACTCTCCCTGCCCCGGTGACGGCCCGAACTCTTCGGAAACGGTTCCGGAAGACGCTACGCTCTCGGAGATCGAGCTGTATGCGATAGAAGTGGTGGACGCCGCCGGGAAACTGGTCTCAGGGCGATTTGGCGGAGAGCTGGATGTTGAGTCCAAGGACGGCAACGGCGCAAATCCGGTTACGGATGTAGACCGGGCCAGCCAGGCACTTATCACTGAGATGGTGGTGAAGCGTTTCCCGGAGCACATGGTCCTCGGCGAAGAAGACGCCCCGAAAGACGAACCTGACGCCCGCGACTTCATCTGGGTTGTCGATCCTATCGACGGCACGACGAACTACGTGAACGGCCATCCGCTGTATGCAGTTTCGGTAGGTGTGTTGTACCGGGGAGAGCCGGTCGTAGCGGCCGTATGGATCCCCTGGCCTGCCGAAGGCGGGTTCGAGATTATGCATGCCCGGAAGGGCGGTGGAACATGGATTGGCGACCGGAAGCTTGCCGTGAAAAAGCCGTCGGGCGACGAACCGCACCGGCCGAAAAGAGGCTGGCTATCGACGATCCCGGGCAGTCTCCGATTCATGTTCAAGGTGGATCGCAGGATGCGCGGGAATCTGGGCGAGCCTCGAACCACAGGCAGCGCCGTTTATGAACTCGCGATGGTCGCTCGCGGTGTCTTACAGTACGCCCTGACCGGCGCAGTGTTCTCGTGGGATCTCGCCGCCGGGACGCTACTTGTGAAAGAGGCCGGCGGCATCGTTCTCACTCCGGCTGGCCCGAACGATCAGGTTGCCGGTGATTGGGCGATGTTGGAAAGCTTTGCCCCTGGGTTTGGAAACACGCAGGATACGACCAAACGGATCAGGGCCTTGCGAAAGGTCGTTTTGGCCGGCGCGCCGGAAGTGGTGTGGTTCGTCGCGCAGTATGTGACGCGGCGGCGGTATGGGCCGGTTCGGCGACGATTGCGTCGCTGGTTCCGCTAGTTCGGCTGACTAACGCCGGACCAGCATCTCGCCGCCATCGACCAGCAGGATCTGCCCCCGGATCATCCGAGCGTCCTCGCTGCATAGGAACGCCACCACGCGCGCCACGTCCTCCGGCACGACCATCCGGCCGGCGGGGGTAGGGCGCTGCGCCATTTCGTACGCTATCGAGCCTTCAGGGAATGCGGTCACGGCATCGGTCTGGATAAAACTTGCGGAAACGGCGTTTACGGCGATGTTTTTCGGCGCTAGCTCCACGGCCAGATATCGTGTGAGTGACTCCAGCGCTGCCTTGGAGACACCGACGACGAAATAATCCGGCAGGACCGAGGTCGAGCCGGGGCTGCTCAGGTTTACGATCGTGCCGCCATCCGTCATCAGTTCTGCCGCCGCGATAGCGCACTTCCACGGCGCTTTGGCATTGATGTCCAACGTCCAGTCCCAGTGTCGGTCTTCAAGCTCAGACGCCGGGCGCATGACGCCGGACGCGGCGTTGTTCACCAGGATGTCCAGCCGGCCGTACTCCGCCGAAACCTTTTTAAAGAGACCGTCAATGGCGTCAGAGTCGCCCAGGTGGGCACGGACGCGGAGGCAACGGACACCCAGCGCTGATATGGCTTCTTCAGCCTCGTGCGCGGCTTTGTGGTTTCGGAGATAGTTGAAGGCGATGTCGGCGCCACGTTCGGCGAGTTCCAGCGCGATGGCCCGTCCGATACCGCGCGAGCCGCCGGTAACGAGGGCTACCTTGCCAGAAAGGTCACCAGATTCTGAGGCCATCTATCTAGCGCTCCCTGTCCCGGCGGTGGGCTGCATGACTGACCTGTACCAGCGTCTGTTAGTTGGAACCCGAGATGGCCATGCCGCCATCGGTTCGCAGGATGATTCCGGTGATGTAACGGGCCGCATCTTGGGCGAGGAATTCGGCGGCGACCGCGACCTCATCCGGGACGCCAAATCGACGCATCGGTATCCAGGTCATGATCGTGTCCTTGGTCTTCTGCGGCAGTCCGTCCACCGTCGCCGTCTCGATGTATCCAGGCGCAATGGCGTTGACAGTGATGTTCCGTGAAGAGAGTTCCTTCGCCAGCGAGTAGGTCAGCGAGTGGATTGCGCCCTTCGAGGCGGAGTAATTGGCCTGCCCGATGTTGCCGCTGATCCCGACCACGGACGAGATGTTGATTATGCGGCCCCAGCGCGCCTTAACCATGCCGGGGACGGCGCGGTGGCAGCAGTAATAGGTGCCGTTCAGGTTAGTCTGGATAACGCGATCCCAGGCCTGATCCTTCATTCGGAGAATCAGGGCGTCGTCGATGATCCCTGCGTTGTTGACCAAGATCTGGACTGGGCCAAACGCCTCTTCCGTGGCGGCGAACATGGCGTCTACCTGTTCGCGCTCTGCAACGCTGCCCTGTACGGCGATCGCTTCTCCGCCTTCAGATTTGATGGCCTCCACCACCTCCTCCGCGTCGTCCGGATGCGTGTTGTAGTTCACGGCGATGCGGTGGCCCTGCCGGGCCAGCCGGAAGGCGATAGCCCGCCCGATTCCCCGCGATGCGCCGGTAACGAGCGTGCTGCGCGACTCTTCAGACAACGGCGCGTCCTGTTCTGATGCTATGTGCTGACCGCCCCGCGGAGTCTGTTCAACTCCGCCTCGGCCTGCTCTACGTAATTCGAGGCTACGGTCCGTCTGGCCGTGTGGATGGCGCGGGCGACGGCCGGCGCCATGGCTTTACCGTGGCCGACGACCGCCACGCCTTTCACTCCGAAGAGTGGGCCTCCGCCGTGCGCTTCCGGGAGATTCGTCGTTTCATATATTCGCTTGCAAATCTCTTCAATCTCGGCGTCCGGCACTCGGCCGGCCATCAGCTCCCGTATATCCGCCGACAGCGTCTTGCCGATCCCCTCCGTCAACTTCATCACGACGTTTCCAACAAAACCGTCGCACACAAAGACCTCGGCTCTGCCGTGCGGGATGTCGTTGGCTTCCAGGTTGCCGATGAAGTTCAGGCCGCTGGTCTCTAGAAGAGCGGCGGCTTCCTTCACCTGAGTATTGCCCTTGCCGGCCTCCGCGCCGACGCTCAACAGCGCGACGCGGGGGTTCTCGGCGCCGAAAACAATCTTGGAGAACACGGCGCCCAGTGCCGCGTAGTCGGCGAGCTGCTGAGGTTTGCAGTCCAGGTTGGTGCCGATGTCCATGATGATCGTGCCCGGCGCAAGACCGTACAGCGGTCCTCCGAGGGCGGCGCGTTCGATCCCCTTGAACGTGCCGAAAACCACTGTCGCCGCGGCGATGGTCGCGCCCGTCGATCCCATGCTCACAAGCGCCTTTGCCCGCCCGTGACGGACCGCGCTTGCGGCACGGAAGATCGAGGCGTTTCGTTTCGTCATATACGCTGTTGCCGGGGCCTCACCCTCCTCCACGACGCCTTCGGACGGCTCGGTGGAGATCGGAAGGCCATCCACGTCGTGTTTGGCAAGCTCTGCTTCTACTGGCTCAGGATCGCCGACCAGGATGATCGAAACCCCACCCTCGCGTGCGGCCTGGACAGCTCCAAGCACGATTTCCGACGGGGCGTTATCGCCGCCCATCGTGTCAACCGCAATCGAGATCAGTTCTTTTGTCTCTTGTGCTGTCAAAGGCTCTACCTAAAAATCGGAAACTTCCGAAACTTCGGGCCGCTCCCGCAGGGTTGTATCATGTATCAAGGTCAGTCCAGCTTGACGAACGCCTGTCCGGTGATCACGTCTTCGCCGTCGTCTTTCCTGACCCCTAGGGTGATCTCCGCCAACCGCACGCCGTCCGACTCGGTCACCTTTTTGACCTCACCTGTTACGTGCACCGTCTCACCCGGGAACACTGGCGCACGAAATCGTACTTTAAGACGCCCACCGGACGCCCAGTTATTTGGATACGCGGAAGTGAGCATTTCTGACACCATCGCAAGCGTAAGCATACCGTGGGCTATACGCTTTCCGAATGGCGTTCTGGCCGCGAACTCCGCATCCAGATGGATGGGATTATGGTCTCCTGCGGCGTCCGCGTACGCCTCCACCTGCGCCTGCGTCACTGTGCGGTCGATGGAATCCAGCATGTCGCCGGGCTGGCTCGTCATGTTGCATTTACCAGTATCAGGCTGCTCGCACTCGCGACCTGTTCTCCGGACTCGTCAACGAACAGCATCTCCACCGTGGTGAAGCGGCTTCCTCTGCGTTCGGCGTTCGACTTTAATGTTGCCCGTATCTCGAGAATTTCTCCCGGGGTCACTGGCCGATTGAAAGATGCCTCTTGCGATGCGTGGACTACCTCAACGGTGCCGTCTGCCAGCCCGAGGTGTTTGATGAAGCGCGACAACCCGGCGGCGACGACCGCCATGGATGGGACACGCTCCGATGTCTCCACTGATGTGTCTCCCACCGCTGCTGCGTACGCAGCAGCCTCCGTCTCGCTGATGATCAGAGACTCTGGAGGGAACTCGTGGCCCGCCGGTAGATCTTGAAGTGGCATGTTTTCTTACGTTGTGTAGTGAATCGAATTCAGGTTGAATTCTAGAAATGTCCCCGCCAAGCCGCAACGAATCCCTACTACGTAGCCCCCGGGTGGGCAACGTACGCGGCCCTGTGCAACGAAATGAAGGCGTCTATGCTACCGAGGTACCCCGCGTTCCTTGCATATCTCTGGCTTCTGCGATCAGACGCGTGGCCA